>NZ_QTXV01000063.1:0-17081 GCF_003461825.1 Prevotella sp. AM42-24
CTTATAAAATAAGTTAAACTAAAATGCTGCGGAATTTAGGTTCTGCAGAACCAGTAACTTATGATGAAAATGATGAAGATGAGGAGCATGCAGAATACCAGAGTACAGAGGAAAATGTATTGTCTAAATCGGCCATGGTTTTTGCTGGTGCCAACAATACGTTGTTAGAAGGAAATTCCGACAGTAATCATGATGGCTTCTTGACTGCATACGAAATGTCAACATTGGATTTGTCAAAAACAGACATGGTTGTCATGTCTGCTTGTGAATCTGGACTTGGGGATATTGGTAGTGAAGGCGTGTTTGGTTTGCAGAGAGGTGTGAAAAAAGCTGGAGCTAATAGCATATTAATGACTCTCAATAAAGTGAATGACCATGCCACGACTTTGTTTATGGTGCGTTTTTATCAAGGATTGATAGATGGTCTTTCTAAAAATAGAGCTTTATTGGATGCACAAGAGTATTTGAAAAATGCTGAGGGTGGAAAATGGAATGATATGAAATATTGGGCATCTTTCGTTTTGCTTGATGGTTTGAATTAAAAAATAATAATTATGAGGAAATTGTTTGTTATTTGGCTATTTTTGTTAGCTTGCGTCTCAAGTTCCTATTCACAGGACGTCAGTAGGGAAGAGTTTGAAAATATAATTATTGAGATTAATTCTCAATTACCGATGTCAATGGGACCAACAATGACATGGGAGTCAATGTCTATGAAAGACAAAGAGGTTTTTTGCAAATTTCAAATTAATGACATTGGTAATACTTTGTCAAAAATGCAATTATCCGAAGAACAATTGAAGAATAACATCAAGATGATGTTAGCTGGTTCGGATGATACAAAAAAACTATTTCAGACAATTGCGGAACTAGGTTTGAATTTTCATGTATCCATGGTCAGCGAGAATACAGGGGATTCCAGAGAAGTCATATTTACCCCTGCGGAGCTAAGAGAGTGTGTGGAGTCTGGCGTGTCTTTAGATGTTAAGGTCAATATGATATTGGAAGCGACTAAGCCTCAATTACCCGTGACACTTATGGCAGGAATGACCATCATAAATATGCAAAAGCAAGATGGCTTTATAGTTACAGTTATCGAAGTTGATGAAAACCAATATAATCTGGCAGGCTTTCAAAGTAAAAAGGCTTTGGAAGGCATCGAGAATTATGCCAATACAGACATGGCGACCCAATACCAGTGGCAACTTTTTGCAGAAGCGGGTTTGGGGGTTCGTTATACCTATATCGGTAGCATATCTAAGAAATCCATCAACCTAGACATACCTAATCAGCGTCTGAAAGAATTATTGAAAGAGAAAAATGAGTAATAAGTACGACATATTTATCAGTTATAGGAGAAAGGATGCTGGTGACAAAGCCGAGCATTTGAAAGACTTGTTGGAACCTTATTATAAAGGTAGAATAAGCTTTGATAGAGAAAACCTTACAGGAAAATTTAATGTTCAACTTATTGAACGAATAGATCATGTAAAGGACTTTTTGCTTGTTATTGGCAAAAACTCTCTCTGTTATAATAATGAAGACAAAAGCAAAGAATCTATTGCATTTTATAATGAGCTAACAAGTCTGTCGCAAGATGCTTTCGCTAGGCGAATCAATGAGCTGGGACCAGATGCCAATATTGATTATGTGCGCATAGAGATTGGTCGTGCTTTGAGGAGACATGATTTACATATTATTCCTGTCGTTCCCGAGCGTTCTCAGGATTTTAATTTTGCAGCTCTAGACCTTCCATCTGATATGGCTGGGATAAAGGCATACGAAGCTGTATTCTATAGTGAAAGCCCTGATGCCCTTTTTAAAGATGTAGTGCCTAAAGTTAGAAAGCATTTAAAGAGCAAGTCTGACTTTATCTATAAAAAGATTTGTTTTGCTGTAATTTTGTTCCTATTTATAATTTCATTTGTTGGCATGAGTGGTTGGTTCCATTATCAAAAAGCCCAATTGGAACATTCACGAGTTGCTTTAATCGACTCGTTGGATATGAAGTACAAGAATTTCAACCCAAACTTCAATCCTAATATTTCAATAGAAAAGTTACATGCAGTCCAAGACATATTGGAAAAGATGGAATTTGTTGAAGGGGGAAGTTTTATGATGGGACCTTCTTTACTGTCTAATGGAACTTATAGTGAAGATGTTGAAGAAGATTTGGAAACTCCACCTATCAAGCAAACGGTAACATCATTCTATATGGGAAGGTATGAAGTGACGACATTTCAATGGTGTAAAATCATGGAAGAAGATTTTGATGAAAAAGATGCATTGCTTCCAAAGACCAATATATCGCTTTCCGAATGCCAAGCTTTTTGCGATTCTCTTTATAATCTAACGGGAATTAGTTTTTGTGTACCAACGGAATCTGAGTGGGAGTATGCTGCACGTGGTGGGAATATGCCTGAAGGTACAATCTATGCTGGGAGCAACAACATCAAAGAGGTAGCTTGGTACAAAGAAAATTCATCTGTCAAGCCCTATATTTGTGATGCAACCAATAGTGGAATGCATTGCAATTCTTGCAATTTGTTTGACATGAGTGGAAATGTAAGTGAATGGTGTTTGTGGACAGACTCTATCCATCGCTTATACAAGGATATGGCAACTCAAAAAGTCACGATTTCTGATGTTATCTATAATAAAAACAACAGTATTATACGTGGTGGTAACTATATGAGTGAACCTTATGAATTGACTGTTTATCATAGAGAAGTTTCTGATAAGAATCAAAAATCACCTAATATAGGATTAAGAATTATTTTCAAAAAATAATAAGTATGAAAAAGTTATTAGTTGTTTTCTTCGTTGCATTATGGGCTATCTCAGCAAATGCACAACAAAAGTTAAGTGCGCAAAGTCAAAAGCTATACGATGCTTGTTGGGCACTTCGTACTGCAATTTCTGCAGGAAATACATCAAGTCTTAAAAGTGCCAATGCTGCATTCAAAGCTTGTAAGGCTGGTGATTTCAGTTCTCTCAGAGTTACATCTACCAAAACGAAATCTTTAAATGGATATTTTGTCTGGGATGAAGAATTTGTTGATGAACTTATTGCTGGTCGTGATGTTCGTAAGTTTGCGCAAAAGTATTCTGACAATCGTGCGGTACGAGGAACAGGAACAAATGGCTTGTTTACGAAAACTTTGGTTGTAGCAAAGAAAAGCAGTTTAAAGTTTTCTTT
This sequence comes from Prevotella sp. AM42-24, assembly GCF_003461825.1. Lineage (NCBI taxonomy): Bacteria > Pseudomonadati > Bacteroidota > Bacteroidia > Bacteroidales > Prevotellaceae > Prevotella > Prevotella sp. AM42-24. The sequence goes on from NZ_QTXV01000063.1 coordinate 3,200, forward strand.
TCCTTCTAGAGGTTTGGAAGAATTGTCTGTTATTTCTGAACCAGGAGGCAAACTTACTCTTCGCATTTATGATAAGAGAGCGAAGAAGTGGTATAATGATACAGAGGATGTAAAGAGAGGTAGAGCTGCCCGCACAAGAATCATCAAATTACCACAAGATGTCGTCTCTACGTTGGAAGTGGAAGTTATCAATTGTGGAAATAATGATGTAAGTTTTGTGGTAATTAGTAATTAAAAGATGAAGCGCTATTTTGTAATTTTGATATCTTTTGTATTCTTTGCAACAATGTCTGTAGCTGAGAATAAAGAAGACAACCTTGTTATTGAATTTTTAACTATACAGCAATGTATAATTAAAAATGAGATTGGTATGGCTCGACAAATGCTTGACAAAATTAAAATCAAAGCAACAAACTCTGATAATTGGCATGATAAATATGAATACTATAGAACTTTGGGAGATATCTACGCTTTTTATGATAATAAAACCGAAGAAGCAATTGATAATTTTATAAATGCCTTAAAAGCCTATCCGCCTAACGCCTTTCTTGATCAAGAATACCTTGGAACAACATATGATTTATGCTGCCTTTTTGAGCAAACGCAACAATGTTATATTGGCGAAAAGTATGCAGCACATGCACTTGTTAGGGCTCAAGCTGTTGTTGATAGTTGTTTTTTCTCCTCTGGTTTATTTTCGTATTTGGCAAAATCTTATGAAAACCGTGGAGATACAATTATGCCACTTCGGTTTCATTTAAAAGCTCAAGAACTTAGTATTCGGTACAATATACTAACAACTGAACCTGATTCTGTTGAGATATACAATGAGCGATTAAACAATATGTTGAGATTGCTTCATTATAGTAGGAAAGATTTCTCCGATACCGATCCTTCCTATTTAAGAATTCTTAGTGACTATTATGTATGGGTGTCTAGGGCAGGTAATTTGCCGGAAGCAATTTGGCTTGGTGAATATATAATGAAAAATGCCCAAAAATATTCTATTGATGAAGATATATGTCTTTACAATACGTATTATTATCTTTTGTACAATTATGCGGTTTATGGTAAAATAAATGAATTGCAGAATCTTTATCATCACGCAGTTAAATACTATTCTTTATATCCAGATAAAACCATAACAGAATCTATTCTTTGTCTGGGAATTGCAAATGGATTTATGGAAAGTTCTCGCTTTAAGGAAGCTTTGGAATATTTGAAAATCGCCAAACTAAAAAATAACAAAAAGTTATATCCTCAGATAGAAATGAAAATCAACCATTTTATAAACGAATGTAAGGAGGAATTATGAAAGTATTATTTTTTTTGTTAACAGTGTTCTGCTGTATAGATATCAATGCACAGGAAAATGATAGTGAAGAGGAATTGCGAAAAGCTGTAGACACAGGTTTTCATAATTATGTGTATTCTATGGAACACAATTATGATTCCATAGACAAAGCTACAATTTATTTTGAGCAATATGTTACTGCTCTAAGACAAAATGAAACAATGAACTTTGCCGAAAGAGCGTTTGATTCTTGGAAAGTTCTTAGATGGTTATCTCAAATTTATTGTTATACAGGTAGTTGTAAAGAAAAAGAACTACTTACTTTTATTTTTGACTATTATGGTAAACATATGCCGAGAGCTACAGAGTCCCTTTTCTATGCTGTAGAGCCTGCATTTGAGTATTATAATAGTCGTGGAGAATTGCCTGCATTTGAAGAATTATGTCTAAAGCTCACAAAAGCAGTGGAAAAAAGTGAGAAATATGATTTTTTTCTTTCAATTTGTAAGTATTTTCAATCAATAGCTTTTATTAAAAAAAATGAGACAACACAAGGTCTGGCCTTGCTGAAAAAAGCGTTGGATCTTTCCCACAAAGAAGAATTGAATTACAGAGGAACCTTCATACATAAATACTATTTGTTGATAAGTAACAGTATAGTTCAAGGTTATACATTTCAAGGGAATTATAAAGAAGCTATAGCAACAATCAATAAGATAGAGGAAAATGTCAAAGATGCATATACAGTAAAAAGTCAGCAATATTTACTTTTAGAAGGGACGAAACTTGAATTGTTTGTAAAAAATGGACTTTTTCTGGAAGCGAAGAATTTAGTGGTAGAGTTGGACAGCTTATGCAAGACTCCTAATGCTTTGGACAGATCTTTTATAGATAATTATCAAAGTGTTATTAATAACTTTAAGGTTCAATTAAAAATAGATAATGTCTCAAGCGAAACGCAATCTGCCGAAAATGAAAAAAAATATCAGCAGATATATTCTGAGCTTGTTGTTGGAAATTGCGCAAATGCAAATCGTTTGTTTCAAAATGCAGTACTTCCATACGAAAGGAATCTCAATAACTATAATCTTTCCGAATATTGTGATCTTGTGGCAAATTATGCAGAAATGCTGACTTCTACACATAATTATCAGTTTGCAATTTCGTATTTAACCCGAGCGGATAGCCTTGTGACGTGTATGTCAAAAGTTGATTTGTATGCCTCAAGAATATTTAAAGAAAAATTAGGAATGGTGTATTATGCATCTAAAAATAATATGCTTGCTATAAAATACCTAAATGAAGCAAAAAAAATGTATGAATTAGCTGGAGATCATAGCTTGAAGTATTATAACTGTCTTGGAGAATTAATAGATGTGTATTTAGATTTTGGTGATTATGCTTACGGAAAGTTGTTAGTTGATGAATTTAGTGACAGGGTTATTGAAACTTTCGGTTCTGATGAGTTTTCTTTATACAGAAACCTGCTTCAAGGAATTATAGGGGGAATTTATGCTAGGTTAGGATATAAATTTGAAGCACAAAAGATACTTGAAAAGGTGTATAGTGACAATTCTGTAAGTCATATAGGCAATCAATGGGATAAAGTGCGAAGAATCTTGGGTCTTTCTTACATACAAGATAATAATTTAGAAAAAGGAATTGAGTTGTTTAAAACAACTCTTCGGATAGGAAAAGACGAAGTTGAAAAAGAATTGGCGTTAAAAATACTTGTTGGTTGTTGTGGTATGCAGAAAAACCAAAAAGGAATTTTTTATCTTAAAGAGTACAATCATAAAAAACATGAAACAATAAAAAGAGTTTGTAGTTCTTCTAATAAGATTAATTTAGAAAATTTGTGGGAGGATTGTAAAGAAGATTTAATGTACATGAATAATTATATGCTTAAAGTGTTTGAACAATCACCAGAAATCTCTCAGTTAGCATATGATAATGCATTGTTTGTGAAGCAAAATTTATCAGACGAGTCTCTACAAGAGTACTCTTGGAAGAATATACAAGATAGTCTTAGCGAACATGATGTTGCATTAGAATTCATTGTTACATCTGAAAAATTTTATGAAAGGAACTCGCTTAGATATGGAGTTTTATTAATAAGGAAAGAGAGTCAAAGTCCTATATATATAGATTTATGTGACACAGAAAATATTGATAGTCTTTTCCGTAACATAATTCATACGGATAAAGATTTTATTAATAACATATATTCAACAAAAAATAACGGCATTTATAACCTTATATTTAAAAAATTAGAGCCTTACTTAAAAAAAAATGATGTTATTTATTATTCCCCTGTAGGATTTCTTTGTTTTATAAATTTTGAATTGTTAGGAGATGGTAAGCATAGATTAAATGAAAGCTATACTTTGCATCAAGTTTCCTCTACGGCTGTTATAAATGATTTAAAGAAAAAGCAGTTTAACTGCAATGGAAAATTTGCAATATATGGTGGCGTCAGTTATGATGAAAGTATGGACGAATTTGTCCAAGCTGCCAATACATATAAAATTTATGAAGGTCAAACAAATGAGATGCTGCAAAAACTTTTAGAAAATGAGCCTAATAATCGAGGTGCAGTAGAAGGTTTTTTACAAGGTAGTTTGAATGAAGTTTTATATATAGAAGATTTATTGAAAAAAAATGCCAAACAAGTTAAGCTATTTGTTGGAAGTCATGCTAATGAGGAGTCTTTAAAGGCTTTTAGTGGTAATCCTCCGCAGGTCTTGCATATTAGTACACATGGCTTTCTTCTTTCTACAACGGACGATCAGCGTCATCATAGGAATTTGTTAGAGAATATAGAAACGATAGGTTATGAAAGAGAAACTTCACTTTTGCATAGCGGGTTATTGTTGGCTGGAGCAGAAAAGGCCTGGAGAGGTGAAACAATTCCAAAAGGCTTAGAAGATGGTATCGTGAGTGCTTTTGAATTATCGCAGCTAAATTTAAAAGGGTGCGACTTGGTGGTACTTTCTGCCTGTGAAACAGGACTTGGATTTGTTAATCCTTTTTGTGGGGAAATCGGATTGAAACAAGCCTTAAAACAAGCAGGTGTAGGTACGATTGTTTTTAGTCTATGGCAAATTCCAGATGATGCTTCAGCTATGCTTATGCAAAGTTTTTACAATTTCATTATACAAGGAATTCATCCAAGACTTGCTCTTAAAAAGGCACAGAGTAATATTTCAAAGGTTTATAAACAACCATATTTTTGGGCAGGATTTTCCATAATAGATTAGATTATGAAAATAAATAGAGTTTTTTTTACGATTATAATGCTATGGTATGCAAACTGCTCCTTTGCACAATCATTCCATGACATGTTACTTGAAAATGTAAAGGGATCAGTCAAGTCTATAACATACAAAAGAAGTGAAGGAAGTGAATATGTGACATTCGCTAAAGATGGCAAAATAGGAAAAAAAGATATTTTCAGTCCCGTTTATAATAAGGATGGATATCTGATAAAATGTAAATCTTTATTGTTGGGACATATTGGAGAAACAACGTTTATTTATAAAAATAATAATGTTGAAATAAGTAGAACTGAGATAGGTGGAGGTTTATTCACTATACATTATATATACAATACAGATGGAACGGTATATCAAGAAGTTCAGAGCTTAGAAAAAGGAAATATTAAACAAACTGCTATATATACATTTAAATATCATAAATTTGATAGTCATGGAAACTGGAATACCCGTACGGTTTATTGTGGTGAAAACAGTTTTTTTGATCATAGGGTGATGACCTATTGGAAGTAGTTTTTAAGGACGTTTATAATATACAGTAATGACAATATACCAACAACTTCATCATGCTATTCTTGGACACCAAGAATCGTTAATATTGCCATTGGCAACATCAGATAACGATGTTTACATGGCTATTCGTCAAATAATGAGGGATAACCCTGATATATTTTGGTTCTCTCACATTTGGAATTATAATGAAGATGCTAGAACGCTCAGGCTACACTATACTATTAATAAAGAGCGGACTAAAAAAGTTAAAAGGCAAATTGAAAATGTGATTCTTAATGAGTTTCACATTTTAGACGTGCAGAGGCTTACACAAGAAGAACAAGTCATGTATGTCTATAAATGGTTGGCTCTTTATTGTAACTATAATATTTATTCTGCTTTCAACCAAACGATATATAGTGTTTTTGTATATCGTAATTCGGTGTGTACTGGATACGCCAAAGCAGCTCAATATTTATTTAAGCTATTAGGTATAGAAAGTCAACTTGTTTTTGGTAAGTTGAAGAATAGTGAGCGTTTGAGTCGTCATTGTTGGCTCTTGGTAAAATTGGAGGGAAAATGGTATCATTTAGACCCGACATTGGCTGTACCAAAGAACAAGGAAATTCTTGTAAGTACAGGAGTCAACCCTATTGTTGGTTCCGATGGGGTAAACTACAATTATTTTTGTGTAGATTCTGAAACAGTAAAAGATTCTAAGGAATCACAAAAAGGAAGCACGGAATATATAGAAGATGAAAAGGACTTGCCTGTTTGTTCTTCGCATATAGATTATTTTGGCTTGCAGCATCTTCGCATACCGTTAAACGAAGAAAGAAAGCTAGGTCACGTTTTGACTGGTATAGGAACGACTGCAGATGTTTATACATGGAATCAAAAATGTGCTACTCAAAAAGTTGTAAAGGCTTTTCGAAAGCAAATTCCCCAAGAAGTGATAAATCATGAATTCTATGTCATGCAAGAGTTGGCGAACTTACCTCATGTTTTATCGGTAGATCGTATGACTGAGGATGGGCGAGGAATAATAATGGAACAAGCAACTCCTCTTTCAGACCTATTGTCTTGTCATTATTATCAATTATCTTTCTCAAAATTCTGCCAGCTAATATTAGATTTGATAGATGGTGTTCAAGAATGTCTTGATCATGGAATCCAATATAGAGACATTCACCTTAATAATATATATAGGGATGGTAAGGGAATATATAAGTTGGGTGATTTTGGTAGTTGTGTTTGTCAAAATCAAAGGAATGATGTCGCTATAGGCGTTGGTAGCAAGTGGTATATGGCACCAGAGACATATAAAAAGCAAGAGTTTGGAGAAGCTTCTGCTATATATGAAATCGCTATGGTTGCCTATTTTATGCTAAACAATCTTTTGCCTCCTCTTTGGCAAAAGTATGGAAAGGAATCTTTGACTCTTCGTGTTGGTGGTAAGAACGTGCCTCTTCCTGTGCGATTGCAAAGTTCAGTAAATGATGCAGAGCAAAAACTAGGTAAAGTAATCCTTCAAGCATTAAGTTACGATACTTCTGTTCGTTTTAGTCAGTCCTTACAATGTTTTAGGGAGGAAATCGAAAACATTAAAACGACTTCACAAGATACGATACTATTCAAGGGAGATACGATTGAGCTTCCTAATGAATTAGAAAATATTGAAGATAGTGTTTTTTGTAACCATGAATTTGCCGATACGTTAATTGGAAAATTAGATAAAGAATGGGCTACGGTTGAAAATGCTTTAAGTATAGACGGTAATGGAGATGCAGACGCTAGTGGTAATAATTTTTCTCTAATTCAAACAGTAGATTTTGCATCAACTTGTATTCCTAATCCTGATATCCTTGTTTCGAATGGCGAAGTGGAAGATTTGCTAACAAGTATAGAAAGAGAGGAAACTAGTGATATGTGCAATTTTATTCCACAAGTAGAGTTTTGTGGTAATGATTTTGCTGTAACTGCAGGTGGAGTCAATTGCAAATCCAATATTTGGAAACCTCAAGAAACCTATATTCCACAACCACAAAAGCCTAAACCAAAGCGGAATTCTTCGAAGAATTCTTTTTGGAGTCGTTTGTTTTGCGGAAGAAAAAATGAGGCTCATGAAGATAATGTTTATAGTTCTGTTTTTGCTCCGGCAGAGATAAAACGTGGGAGTCATTTTGTTGTTCAGGTTTATTTGCACTTGATTGAAGAAACTGAAAAGGTTATGTCTCTTGCGATTGAATCGGATAAAAATTCAGAACGCCGTGACTATATACCTCTTTTAACCAAATTAAAACGAAATGATAAGGTTGATATTGAACTAAATATTTATGGAGAAAATATCTTGTATAATGAACGTAAGCAACTTGTTTGGCAAGGTAGTTTCACAAAATGTAGTTTTGATTATCTTGTGCCAAATAGTTTGGAGGTAGAAGAGTTAAGCTGTGAAGTCAATTTGTTTATCAATGGTAATATAGCGGGAGACATGCGCTTCTTGACTGCAATAGTCGATACTCAACCAACAATGCTAAATCCTCAAGTTATTGCTCGAACTTTTAATAAAATATTTATTTCATATGCCCATCAAGATATAGAGCAAGTGAAACATATCGCTCTCGCTTATAAAGCTCAAGGAGCGGATTACTTCTTTGATAAAGATAAACTGTCAGCAGGTGATATTTATGAAGAAGAGATTTTCAGATATATAGATAATGCAGACTTGTTTATTTTGTGTTGGTCGGCAAATGCTGCAAGAAGTGAATATGTGTGGAAAGAAACAGAACATGCTTTAATGCGAGCATATCCACAATTAAGTAGACAAGAAGCAACATTGAAAATTTATCCTATAAGCATCAAGCCTCGTGCTGCTTATCCGCAAAATATGATTGACATCTATAATTTCGAAGAAATATAACTTTTACAATATTTGACTATGCACAAAATCATATTATCAATATTTGCTTTATCCCTCTCCCTCTCCACTTATGCCCAATCCGCATCCGAGGCGCAAGCTCTCCATGACAAGGGTAAGCAATGTGTAAATGAAGGGAAAATAAGCGAAGGACGCGGATATACTAAGCAGGCCTTGGATATGCGCAAGAAATTGTTCGGTGAAGTAAATGAAGACTATATCACTTCGCTCAACAATTATGCTCTCAGCTTTGCATTGGAAAAAGATTATGCCAATGCTGTGAAATACCAAGAGCAGGCGATGACGCTTTGTGATAAACTAAAGGAAAAGCAAGGCAGACCGCATAAGAACTATGGGCTTTATGCGCTCAACATGGGACGCTTTTATTATCTGAGCGATAATATAGATGGGGCTGTCACATATTGGGAGAAGGCATTGCTTCATGTGGAGAAATTCACTGAGATGTATGAAAATCTCCTGCAATGGCTTGCCATGATTTATAGCGACCGGAATGATAATAACAATCTTCAACGTATCATGGTGTTGACGGAAGAGCATAACCAGCATGAACTTACTAAGGATTGTAATGAGCCGAAGTGCATGTTGGGCAGAGCCAACTATTATGCCTCTAAGGGCAACACAGCCAAGGCTAAGGAATGTTTTATGCAAGTGCTGTCTATGAACATAGATGATAAGGTGAAGGCGGAAGTATACGAAGCTTACGCCAAGTTCTTGGCAAATACCAAGGACTGGGTTAGTGCAGGTGAATACGAAACGCTTTCCGCCAACCTTGTCAAGAAAACACAAGGAAAGAACGCAACTTATGCCAACCAACTCTACATGGCAGCCTTGTATTGTCATATTGGAAAGCAATATCAGCAAGCTATCGATAATTTTACTGTGGTCATCGAGTTTTATCAGTCTTCTGCAAATGGAGATACATCGTTAAAGAATGCATCTTTAAAGAAGATTGCCGATTGCCAAAAAGGTATCGGCAATGCGTATTCTGCCATGAAGGAATATGCTAAGGCTTGTGAGGCTTATAACCAGCAAATTGCTTATTATGAACGGTATGATAAAAACAGCGAGGATTATCCAAAAGCTATTCTTCGACTTGCCAAAGCCGAGAAATTCAACAAGGACTATGATGTTTCTATTGTCCATCATAAGCAAGCCATGCAACTATTCGACGAGAAAGGCATGGCGCAAGACTACACGGAGGCAGCATCCTCTCTGAAACTCTGTTATGTATATGCAGGAAAATCAGAGGAGGTGGATTACAAGGATGAAGCCATGCAGAAGGAAAGAATCCAGAAGTTGGACAACATCATTAAGGACGAGAAGAACAACCTCCAGATGACCCTCCAGTATTTGGGTAAGCTGACTTATGCCCGTTCACTTGCCACCATCGCAGGCTGCTATGCTATGAAGGAAGATTTCCCTAATGCAATCATTTACTATAAGCAATATCTGGAAGCTATCAGAGATGCCGTTCGTGAGGAGTTCCGTATGCAAAGCGAAAGCGAGAGAATACAGACCTGGCAAGAAGAAACCAATAATATCCAAGAACTCTTGGAATTGTTGACCATGATTCCGCAGGATAATTCCTCACTCTTCTCAGAGTTATCTGCCATTGCTTATGATGCTGCACTTCTTTTTAAAGGTATTCTCTTGAACTCGTCCATTGAATTTGAAAAGGTACTTACCCAACATGGCGACAAAAAGTTGAAGGAACTTTACGAGCAAACGAAGTCCATCTCAAACCAAATCTCCAATTTGCGCCAGAATGCCAAGAGCGACGCCGACTTGCAGAAAATACTAACATTGTCCCAAAAGAATCAAACACTCCAACTGCAGCTCTATAAGCAATGTGCGGAGTTCGCAGATTTCACTAATTATATCTCATATAACTGGAAAGATGTGCAAAAGCTGTTGGCTACTACCGATATAGCCATCGAGTTTGCTGCCATTAAGACAGGCGTATTGGATACCGAGAACTTTATGGAGGCGATTATTCTGACAAAAGATAGTAAAACTCCTGTAGCGATTCCTATATGTACTTTGGCAGAGGCAAAGGAAATGCTTGACGATGATCATATTTATGACTCCTCAGATAATCTCGTATGGGGTAAAATTAGAAAATATTTGTCTGGAAAGAAACGACTATTTTTCTCTGCAGATGACATATTTAATAATATAGGCATAGAATATTTGATATACGACGGAAAACCACTAAGCAATCAGATGGAGGTCTATCGCCTCTCCACGACCAAAGAACTTTGCTATCATCATCAGCAAGTACAGGCAGGTAATGCAGTTCTATTTGGCGACATTAACTACAACGAAGATGCAATTAATTCCTCTGTAAAGTGTGACTTGGCAAAGCTGCGTGGTAATGGCGATGTAGGCATGTTCGGCAATTTGGATAATACTAAACGTGAGATTGATGAGATACAAAAAATACTTAAGAATGGAAATATTCAAAAAGTTGTGGAATTTTCTGATCTAAAAGCAAGCAAACAAGCTTTTTGTGGGTTGACTGATAAGAAACTGAACATCCTTCATATTGCCACTCATGGTGCATATAGGGTTCAAAAGGGTGTTACTGACCAGGAAGCAATGTCGAACAGTATCCTTGCTTTTGCTGGTGCCAATTTAGATGATACGGGTATCGTTACAGCTGCAGAAGTGGCAAAGATGAACCTAAGGGGGTGTGATCTTGTGGCTCTTTCAGCTTGTGAAACAGGATTAGGTAAGTTGGGTACAGATGGTGTCTTCGGCTTACAGCGTGGTTTTAAAAATGCAGGTGTCCATACCCTATTGATGAGTCTGAAGAATGTTTATGATACTTCCACTGCCGAGCTTATGATTTGCTTCTACAGGTATCTCATGTCTGGTGTGAGCAAACGAGAGGCGTTGAAAAAAGCGCAACAGGATGTACGAGCTAAAGGATATAAAGATGCAAAATATTGGGCATCGTTTATCTTGCTGGATGCTTTGGATTAAAAAACTTTGTGTTTGAACGATAGATTTCATGTTATCTCTCCTCTTTCATATAGTAATCAATAGAAAATGTGAACTATGAATAAGAACAATTACACCCCACATCCTATCGACACGAAAAATGTTGGTTTACCCATGGAATTGCAAGCTTTGGCAGAAGATATTGCCAAGAATGTGCATGAGGTATGGGCATCTGGACGGATGAAGGATGGCTGGACGTATGGTGAAGAGCGCAATGATGCGGAAAAGAAACATCCTTGTCTTGTCCCATATGAGGATTTGAGCGAGGAAGAAAAGGAATACGACCGAAATACGTCAATTGAAACAATCAAACTTATTTTGACGTTGGGATTTAAAATTTCTAAAGATTGACGAAACATTTTGAAGTAAAAAAGCAAGAATAAATGATATCATGTATTCTTCTTTGTAATTATTTTCTTTCAAATTTTACCAAATTGTTTTTAGTCAATGTAGCACTTGAAAAATCAGAGTATTAAACACAAGTATATTATTAATTAATGATTATGAAACAAAAAATATTATGTTTTCTACTGATTTTTGGCTTTTAATAATAGGGTGTGCGTTTTTCTTTGGTTGTTCCTGGATATTCAGCAACTTTCAGAAGGGTGCTTACAAGCGTGAGATAAGAAACCGGCGTTCCTTCGTATTGCTCGCCAAATTATTGGCGGAGGAAGAAAATTTAGCATGTGATACAAGGGGATGCAAAGAGGATGGTACAGGTGAAGTTTATCTGGCTTTACCGGAAGGTGTTGTTAGGGTGTTTTCTCATCGAGATGGTAAGTTTGCCATTTCGCTTCTGGGGGCTGTCCTCATTAATGATTTGCATGCTGATATGGCCCGTGAGTTCTGTAAGGAATTAAATGCCAATGAAAAGAGAATAAGGTATAGTGCCGGTTTTGAACCTGCTATTGCCAAGACGGGGTTTTCTATCACCTGTGATTTTGAAGACGATGTGGATGAGGAAGATGCGGAATATTATATTCTTAGTTATGCTAAGACTTATTTAGACCCCAAAAAGCAGGAACTTGAAACATTATGGAAAAGCAAGATTTCCTCGCAAGGGAAATAATTTCTAAGCTACTGTTTCTCCGATAGAAATGAGGTTACTTCTGCCTCTATATGATCATAAATCCCAAAAGAAGGAAATGACAACTATTGATTAAATGTATTTGAATATGATGACTCATATAGGAAAATATTTAATGAAGGATGGGCAGATTTGTGATGTCGTATCCCATAAAGATCGGGTTCTGGGTGTCATCTTTGATGAAACTAATGAGCAAATCCGGTTTTTGCCAGTCTTTGATATCGACAGTTTTCAAAGTTATAGCCTGCAGGAAATCATCGATATTGCTGAAGCGTATGATCAGAAACATGGCAATAGGTATTTGCATTGGAGCATTCCTTCTTTGACTGACTGGAAATTGATTATATCCCGATTAGGAGAAACTCAGGTTCAGCATGGGGAAGAACTCAGCTTTAATGATCGGATGGAGGAGTGGGAGGAGTTTGATAGCGCCATTGCTATAAAGAATCTCAAGAACTTCGGTCTTTCTCCAGAGCTTACCTATTGGACTTGTTCGCAAGGTTATGATGACGAGGTGTTCCTCCTGGATCTTGAATCGGGAACCATTGAGGCTTATCCTGTATGGGATGATGGGGAGAAATACGATTATGCCTTACGACTTTATGGATGTTATAATCGCGGAAGAGCTTTTTAATGAGCATGAAGCCAATAGCGTGTTAAAGATCATACGCTTCGCAAATATAAAGTGCAAATGACTTGTTTGCGACTCGTATCTCTGAAAGATAGAAATCTGGGCTTCGGATTTACGGGTGGTGTCTGACTTGTGCACCATTGCGCTTTTCGGGGGCACAAAAGTGCTCTTATCTTGGCACAATAGTGCCCTTCCTTAGGCACTTTGCAAACTTAGCGAAACAGGAATATCTGCTTGGCATTCTGTTCGCTCATTTCCTTTTTATAGGAAGTGTTTGTAGTGGTTTTATAGGAAATGTATGTAGTAGTTTTTGTGTAAAAGTATATTTAGATGTTTTGTTTGAAAATAGATGTGGTAGATTTCTTTTTGAAAAATCTTTATAGCGAAGAAAATTTAAAATGGAAATTCGATTTAACCCTTCATTACCCTTCATCTTTTTGCCGTTTTTAGCCCCTTTTTGGTTTTAAGTAACTACCCCTATTGAAAACTTTGAATAGAAAAGCCTTGAAAAATGAAAGCGGCTTCGATAGTCAATGAAGCCTATTTCGTAGAGCAATGAAAGCGGCTTCGTAAGCAGTTGAAGCCTATTGCATTATTCTGATAGAAACTATAAAAATATAGTTGACCACTTTAAACTTTATTAATAATACACTTTGATTCACAGTATTAACGTAACAACTCATGACAATATGGGTAATTGCAGCTTTAATTGACGGGTTTTTCGTTTCATTTGAAATATGTAAAAGTAAAAAAATAAAGACGTTTGGATTTCTGATTTAGCCTCCTCTTATGTGTCCATCCTGTCGTCTATTAAGACCAAAGCTTGCCTTAATAGACGACTGCTTTTGGTCTTAATAGACGACCAGTTTTGGTCTTCATAGTAGGTTTTTAGGGTAAATGCGATTTTTAGATTGAGGTGATGGGAGGTGAAGGGTGGTGAAGGGTGGCTTTTAGCTGTTTTGTCTATAACTATCTGTATGCCAGATATTTATATTGATAGGGTGAAGGGTGACGGTTTTTTCTCGTTTCGCTTTTCAAATTTCCAATTATATGATGTTTATGCCTGTGTGTGCATACCAGCGCGCACAGGCAGGAGTGCGTATGTATATTATAATGTGCAATTGCATTAATTATCTCTCAATATGTAATTAAATGTTAAAAT
>NZ_QTXV01000064.1:0-798 GCF_003461825.1 Prevotella sp. AM42-24
CTGCAAGAACTCGCCCACATAGGCACACCCGATTCTATACTTCGTGTATGTACTCAAAGATTTCATGCCAGCCTTATATTGCTTTTCCATTTCATCACGGCTTTGGGAATAGACTTTCATCAGTGTATGGCAACGATACTCCAAGCCAAGAAAGGCGTTCTTCACCTTGTCGGCAGTGACGAAGTTGTCCCTGTCCATAATCTCCTGATAATGCTTGCTGATACTCACACGCATCTTGTCCAATTTACGGTTCACCTCCAAAGCCTGCATACTCTTACCTATCATGCGTCCGCCCTTGGTGTCCCACAAATCAGAATTGGCAGTTGTCTTGCAACTGAACTGCGCCTGTGTTCCGTCCACTGTGATACGTCCCATAACTGGAACAGTACCATCTTTCTTTACTACCTGTCTTTTGAGGTAGAAGATAATTGAAAATGTACTCTTCATAACGTCATTCTTTTTTGCGTTCAAAATTAATACATGAAGAGTCTTTTCTTGCTACGCATTTCACGGCAGAACACGGCAAATTTGGTTCGTAACCAAAAATCTTACGTTACTCATCAGTAACTCACTATAAATCAGAGTATTCAAATTCAATTCGTAACCTTCCTCATTCTTCCGAACCTTAACATTCCTCATTTGGGGTATAGGTTACGGATAGGTAACGTTCCTCTGTCTCATCTTGTCGTATTCCCGTCTTCGTCTGTCCTCGCCACTTTTAACCAAAATGAGGAAAGTAACTGATAACCAGTAAACTTTCCTCATTCTTCTCTCAAACACTTTTTATATGTACTTTCC
>NZ_QTXV01000064.1:808-16789 GCF_003461825.1 Prevotella sp. AM42-24
GTAAACTTTCCTCATTCTTCTCTCAAACACTTTTTATATGTACTTTCCATGGTGGAAAACTGGGGAATTTAGAGGAAATTAGGGGAAATTAGGGGAAATTAGAGGAAAATTTCCCCTAATTTTCTATTCTGATTTGAAGTTGGTCTTTATCCCCCTCTTCCCAGTCGCCTCGGTGACTGCCCTGTTATTTTATGTCTATTCTTGTGAATACAGTTCCATCTTTGAAGGTATATTGCACAAGCCCATACTTTTTTACCACAATATATGGTTGCCAAAATCAAATATGCCCTCTTTCTGCCCAATCTCCACGGTCGAGTGCACGATAGCCGATGGCTTCTGCCAGATGATGCAGTTCCACATGCTCGCAACCTTCCAGGTCGGCGATGGTGCGGGCTACTTTCAGAATGCGACTGTAGGCTCTTGCTGATAGAGAGAGTTTTTCCATTGCCATGCGAAGCATATCTATGCCTGCTTCATTGGGTTCTGCGAACTGGTGAATCATCCTTTCTGTCATCTGGGCATTGCAGTGGATACCTTTGTAGTCCTTGTATCTTGCTGCTTGTATCTCCCTTGCCTTGATGACTCGTTCCCGGATGTTGGCACTTGGCTCTCCCGGAGCTGCTTTTGAAATATCCTTGAAAGGTACGGGAGTGATTTCACACTGGATGTCGATGCGATCGAGAAGCGGGCCGGATATCTTGTTCATGTATCGTTGGATCTGACCGGGGGTGCAGACGCAATGATGGGTGGGATCTCCGTAATAACCGCACGGACACGGATTCATGCTTGCTATAAACATGAATGAGCAGGGATAATCTGTAGAATATTTGGAGCGACTGATAGTGATATGTCGGTCTTCCAATGGTTGGCGGAGTACCTCCAGCGTGGTTTTGTTAAATTCCGGTAATTCGTCACAGAAAAGCACACCGTTATGAGCCAGAGAGATTTCTCCAGGTTGCGGATTGGTTCCTCCTCCTACCAGCGCTACCTGTGAGATCGTATGGTGGGGAGCACGGAAAGGACGTTGGGAGATCAGAGATACGTTCTTGCCTAATTTTCCTGCGATGGAATGTATCTGAGTGGTCTCCAGACTTTCAGATAGGGTGAGGGGTGGAAGGATAGATGGCAAACGCTTGGCCATCATGGATTTTCCGGATCCCGGAGGACCTACCATGATGAGATTGTGCCCGCCTGCTGCTGCAATCTCCAGCGCACGCTTCACATTTTCCTGTCCTCTTACGTCTGCATAGTCGAGATCACAATGGGTTTGGTTTTCATAAAATTCCTTGCGTGTATCTACGATGGTAGGAGCGAAATTCTGCTTGTCGCTGATAAAACTGACCACTTCTGCCAGCGTACTCATGCCATAGACTTCGAGCTTATTGACCACAGCCGCCTCCCTCGCATTCTGTTTCGGTACAATCAATCCCTTGAAATGTTCTGCCCTGGCTCTGATGGCTATAGGGAGCGCACCCTTGATGGGCTGAAGAGATCCATCAAGGCTCAATTCGCCTACAAACATAAATTCCTTGAAATGCGTTTCGGGTACATCGCCGTTTGCCCCCAAGATGCCTACAGCAAGGGGCAGGTCGAAACTGCTGCCTTCTTTTCTGAGATCGGCAGGAGCCAGATTGATGGTGATGTCGGCTACAGGAAACTTGAAACCGCTATACTGCAAGGCTGCTGATATGCGGCTTCTACTCTCTCTTACGGCCTCGTCTCCAAGTCCCGTAAGATGATATTGGACTCCTCGTGTGAGGCTGACCTCCACGGTTACCGTAGTCACGTCCAATCCATTGACTGCGGCGCAATAAGTTTTGACTAACATATATTTGAATCCATTATTTTGTTTTCTTGCAGATATCTGCTTTATGTAGAAATTCTGCCAGCTGATTATTTTAGCAGCTGGTCTAACTTTCGCTTCAGTTCTTCACGCTTCAGTCCCCGGGCTACAATCTTGCCGTTCTGCAAGACGATGACGTCTGGAACTGCGGTCATGCCCAACTTCTGCAGCGTTTTGTCCTCCAGCATATCGCCAGTACAGATGTTTGGCCAGGAGATAGAGTCTCTTGTAAGATTTCGCTTGCAGTCTGTGGCTGATGGGTCAATGCAGATACTCATCAATTTCAGGCGACCCTTGGAATCCTGCATGCGCTTCTTCAATTCTCTGAGCAGGTCCTGACTGTCGTAATTGTAGGATGCCCAGGTGCTGATAACTGCTACTGGAGCGCTGAGGAGGGTAGTACTGGAAACCATTTTGCCCTGGATGTCGTATGCCGTGAACTGAGGCAGGCGGCTGCCAGTATCTATTGTCTTCAACTGCTTCAACTGTTGCAGCATCTTCTGTAAACTACCATTCTGTGGCTGTGCCTCTGCCACCTTTGTCGTCAATGTATAGGCCTTGGCATAATCAGGCTGGGAGGTATTGACGAAATACTTTCTGATGAGATAAGTGCTGACGATAGACTCTGGATGGTCTTTGATAAACTGTTCCGCCTTTGCCTTTTCTTCAGGAGGAGAGAGCTTGAGGATGTTCTCGCGGAACTGGTTCATCTGCTCATTTGCCTTGGTACCCTTTACGGACAGTTCCTTCAGATGGGATGCGTCTGCTTTGATATCGACAGAAGCGCCAGACTCTGCGAAGATAGGCTGCTCGGAAAAGTTAGGGAATACGACTATCAGCGTGAAAGGGTTCTTGCAGTCACACTCATAGGTGAAACGACCACCTACAACCCTGATTGTATCAAGACCATTGATACCACCATCCGGACTGTAAACATAAAATTCGCCTTGATTCATATTTAAAAATTTGCCTTCAAACTTAAAATGACCACTACCTACACCACAAGAGGTGAGAAAAAGCGTAGCGAATAAGAATATGATGTAAGCAAATTTTTTCATAGATGAAAAATTTAAAGGGGGAGAGTGCCGCGAGCGGGACTCGAACCCGCACAGCCATTACTGGCCAAGGGATTTTAAGTCCCTCGTGTCTACCAATTCCACCATTGCGGCATGGTAAACGTTTGAGTTGAGCGGAAAACGGGACTCGGACCCGCGACCCCAACCTTGGCAAGGTTGTGCTCTACCAACTGAGCTATTTCCGCGTTATCGAATTGCGAGTGCAAAGGTAGTATTATTTCCTGAAACTGCCAAATAGATTTACATATTTTAAGAAAAAAGTAGCTTTTTATTTGCTATTTGCTGCTTTAAGGGATGTCTGAGGTCAATTATAAACACTTATAACTTTGCCTGTTCCGTTCGTTGCAGTTCCATACGAGAGGCTGTATTCCATCAGGCGGCTACCATCGGCTCCGTCGATAATGTTGCCATACTCCAGGTCGTAGATACGGTGGCACTTGGCACAGATTACCTGTTGGCGGTTGGCGGAATTCCAGTTTAGGGGAAAGTTAGTACCGCCATACTGGTCGATGCAGTTTGGGCACTGGCGGTCATAGGCTCTGTATTTATTGAAATTACTGTTTCCGATGATAATGCCGTTGTTAGCGCCTAAATTGTAAACCTTGGCATATTGCAGTTCGGGAGCTGCTGTGATGCGGATGTCTTCTGTCTTGTTCCTGCCATCGTTGGGGGTAGAGTAGATATGCCAGATGTTGTTTTTGTAGGAAGCACTGACGAAAGTGTATGTACCAAAGCCGTTGAGAGCTATTTCCAACGTATTGCCGGGATGGTTCTGTGTATGAAACGTAAAGCGGCAGTGAAAACGACGGCTGATGCTGTCTTCCGCTCCACAGGAAGTAAGAGTGGAAATGCCCATCGATAGGGGCAGTAAAGGAAATAAGGTGGAGAACATGGCCTTTGCGACCATGCTCTTCACCTTATTATATATATAGGAATATTTTTGATTCATTCTTCACTCTTCATTCTTCACTTCAAAAGTTCCTTTTCTGCATTCTCCATACGCTCGAAATGGAATTCGGAGAGGGTGTGGTTCATCAGCTCCTCTATCTTGTCATTGCAGAGGTTGCCGATACTGCCCTCGTGGGTATGATGGATGTCCTTGCAAGGTGTGAAGTTACCAGCCTCAATCTCCAGACCTACGGTCTTGTAGGCATCACGGAATGGCATTCCGTTGGCAGCCAGACGGTTCACTTCCTCTACGGAGAACATGAGGTCGTAGCGAGGGTCGTCGAGAATATGCTCGTTCACTTCCATCTTGTTGATGATATAGGCTGCCATCTGCAGGCAGTCCTTCAGTTCACCGAAAGCAGGAAGAAATACTTCCTTGATGATCTGAAGATCACGGAAATAGCCTACTGGCAGGTTGTTCATGATGAGCATCACCTGCTGTGGAAGGCTCTGGAGCTTATTGCTCTTGGCACGAATCAGTTCGAATACATCTGGATTCTTCTTGTGAGGCATGATGCTGGAACCCGTGGTGCACTCCTTAGGCAACTTGACGAAGCCGAAGTTCTGACAGTTGAACATGCAGGCGTCGAAAGCCATCTTGGCCAGTGTTCCTGCCACGGTAGCCATGGCAAAAGCCACATTGCGCTCCATCTTGCCACGACCCATCTGTGCATAGACCACATTATAGTCCATACTGTCGAAACCGAGCAACTGGGTAGTCATGGTGCGGTTGAGCGGGAAACTGCTGCCATAGCCGGCTGCACTTCCGAGCGGATTGCGGTTGGTCATGCGGTAGGCTGCCTGCAGGAAAAGCATGTCGTCGGCAAGTCCTTCTGCATAAGCACCAAACCAGAGGCCGAAAGAGGAAGGCATGGCTACTTGGAGATGAGTGTAACCCGGCATCAGTACATCTTTGTACTGGTTGCTCTTCTGGATAAGTTCATCGAAGAGAATCTTGACGGAATCTACTATCTCCTTGAGTTCGTGGCGGGTAAAGAGCTTCAAATCCACGAGTACCTGGTCGTTGCGTGAACGGCCGGAATGAATCTTCTTGCCCATCTCGCCCAACTTCTGGGTGAGCATCAGTTCAACCTGGGAATGTACGTCTTCCACACCGTCTTCTATCACAAATTCGCCCTTGTCGGCGATGGCATAAATCTGTTTGAGCTCAGCTAAGAGCTGCTCCAGTTCAGATTTCTCCAGCAGTCCGATACTCTCCAGCATGGTGATATGAGCCATACTGCCCAGTACGTCATACTTGGCGAGGTAGAGGTCCAACTCGCGGTCGCGGCCTACGGTGAAACGTTCGATTTCCTTGTTTACTTCAAAGTTCTTTTCCCAAAGTTTATGTGCCATTTTCTTTTGAATTTTTTGAATGAAAGGGGGAGGCTTCGGATTAATCCTCGTATGGAATCATCGCCAAAGCATCGGCAATCTTTTCGATGCCTTCAGTCAGCGGTTTCTTCACCATTCCCTTGATAAACATATTGAGTTCAGCCTTGATGGTCAGCTTCATCTTGCAGGAATACTCGCCCGTAGGGAGCAACTGAATCCAGAAGTTGAACGGTACAGGACTGTTTTCGGTCTCAAACTTGATGGTCTTAGGAAACTCACGGTCGATGATGCGCATCTTGATTTCTCCCACCATAGGGGCGGTGATAGAGATGCTGTCAGTATCAAACTTGAGGTCCTTGATTTTGTCCATCTGCTCACGCTTGTCGGCTGGAATCTGGTCTTTCACCTGTTCAAACTTATCTTTCAGGCGCTGCAGGTTGTTGAGGTCGCTCAATGTATTGAAAACAGATTCCTGCTTATGAGGAATCTGTTTGATATTACTTTCGAATGTACTTGTACTCATATTTCTTGTAAATGCCTATGTAGAGACAGGTATTACTTCTTCCAGTTGGCTGGATCCTTGCGCCACTCGTAGAGCAACTCTACGTCTTCCTGCTTGATGTAACCAGTCTCGAGAGCCTCTGCCACTACGTGCTCATAGTCGGTGAGTGTAACGAGCTTGACATTGGCATCAGCAAATGCCTTCTCTGCTACAGGGAAACCATAGGTGTAGCTGGCTACCATGCCCACAATCTCATTACCGTTCTTGCGGAGAGCCTCTACAGCCTTGAGAGAACTGCCACCAGTAGAAATCAGGTCTTCTACTACAACAACCTTAGCTGAAGGATCCAACTCACCCTCGATGAGGTTCTGCATACCGTGATCCTTTGGTTTAGAACGTACATATACGAAAGGCAGGTTCAGCTCATCAGCTACCAATGCACCCTGTGCGATGGCTCCTGTGGCAACACCGGCTACGGCGTCAGCCTCTGGGAACTGCTCAAGGATGGCGTGTACCAATTCGAGCTTCACATAATTGCGCAACTCTGGGAAAGACAGAGTCTTACGGTTGTCACAATAGAAAGGAGATTTCCAGCCAGAAGCCCATGTAAATGGATCGTTAGGCTGCAACTTGATAGCCTTTACTTTCAATAACTTTGATGCAAATTCTTTCTTCAGTTTGTCCATAATCTTAAAGGATTTAATATTATTATGCTGCAAAGGTACATTTCTTTTTGCTAAAGTGAGACCTTGGTAAGGTTAAAAGTCTTTAATTTGTTGCATATATCGTAGAAATGGCGTAAAATTGCCAAGTATTAAATCAAGCGAAACAGGTGCAGATAGTACTGTAAAAGTAAGGAAAGTTATTCCCCAGCCAATCCGATAGATAAAACGCTGAATTTCATGTTGCCGGCTTTCAAAAGCGTCTGGCAACATGCACAGATAGTGGCTCCCGTAGTACAGACATCATCTACCATCAGAAAATGTCTGCCTACGATGGAGCCGCTTTTGTTTTTCCCTTTCTCTTGGTCGGGGCGGTAGGAAGGGTAGAGCTCAAAGGCTTCTTTCACGTTCTCGTTTCTTCTCCAGCGGTCTTTTTGGGTCTGACTTTCCTTGAAGACGTTTCTTCTCACGATATTTGTGTAGATGGGGAGGTGGGTCACCTGTGCGATTCCCTTAGCGATTTCCTCGCTCTGGTTGTAGCCTCTCTGCCGTTGGCGGTGGGGTGCAAGCGGAATGGGAATGATGCCGTCGATGTCGTCGAAGAAGTGGACTTTCATTCCTTCCTGTGCCAGAAGTATTCCCAAGTCTGTGGCAACTTCCGGGCGGTGACTGTATTTCAGTTGATAGAGAATGTTGCTGGTGAAGGCATGGCCCTTGTAATAGAAGAGGGAGCAGGCTTTCTCGATGGGAATACGATGCCAGAACATCTTTGCCATCTCATTATTATAAGGGTCTTTCCATGTATCGGTTCTGGGCAGAAACAGATTGCATGAAACACAAATGCTTTCCTCCTCGCCATTGAGCCGGTTTCCGCAAACCGGACAGTAGCGGGGGGAAAGCATGTCTATGATTTTTGCTAAGATACTGAGTCGCATATATGTAATCGTATTAAAATTCTACGTCTTCTACTCCCATTTTGTCAATGCATTTGCGGATAATATCCATGCTGAAACCTCTGCCTAAGGCAAAGCGGATGAGCTTCATAGAGCGCTCGTAGTCGTTTTTCGCCTTGATGGTCTTATACTTGTTTCTCATCAGGGGCAGAAGTGTCTCCATATAGAGCTCGTCCTCAATTTCTGCAAAGATAGGGTCGGAGATTTCTCTGGAGATATGTTTCAGCCAGAGAGCTTGTTCCACCTTGCGCCGTCCCCATTTATTATATTTGATTTTATCGTTGATGAAGAAGCGGGCGAAGCGCTCATCATCCACGAATTTCTTCTGGATGAGGAACTCCATGTTGCGGGCGATAGCATCCTCGGGTAGTTCCCATTTCTTCATTTTGTCGAGCATTTCCTGCGAACAGTGCTCCGACTGGGTGCAGAGAGTCGTCAGTTTCAGGAGTGCCTGTTGCTCAGTCATCGGCTTCTTCGTACGACGCGGTTTATAATTGTCATATTCCATATTGTTTCTTATTTTTTAGCAGCTCGCATCATTCTCTTTTTCCCGAAAGAATCTTCCTTCGTCTCAATATCCTTGAAACCGAAGCCTTCGAGCATTTCCCTTGTTTCCTTTTCATAGATAGGGTTGATTTCGAAATAGAGGAATCCCCCACAGCGCAGTCTGATAGAAGCAATCTCGGCGATGGCCCGATAGAACTTCAGAGGATCTTCGTCGGGAACGAATAGGGCGATACCTGGTTCATAATCCAAGACATTCTTAGCCATATCTATCTTTTCTTTCTCGCAGATATAAGGAGGATTGCTCACGATCATATCCACTTCGGGAGAATCCTTTGTATCTTTCCTATACCTTTCAAGCAGTTTAAAGACATCCATTTTCTCAAAGCATGCTTTAGAAGACAACAACTTGGCATTCTCTGTGGCAATTCTGCAGGCGCAGTCGGAAATGTCTATTCCTAATACTTCCGAATTAGGAATCTCAAGACTCAGGGTAATGGCAATGCAGCCAGAGCCTGTACAGAGGTCCATGATTCTTGGTTGAGGAGAGGCAGATTTCGCCATCCATTCACAGAGTTCCGCCGTTTCGGGTCTCGGAATCAGTACACCTGGATCAACATGGAAGGTTCTTCCGGCAAAGTCGGCTTTGCCCAGCACATACTGTACCGGTTCGCCATTTTGCAGTCTTTCTACAATTTCTTCCAGATTTCTTTCTTCATCTGCAGATAATTCATTAACTTTGCCGCAGATTATGTCGGTCAAAGTCATACCGTATTTCACGTCAAGCACGGTGCGGACGATAGCTTGCGCTTCGCCAGTCTCATAGAGTGGAGTGAGGGATTGCCAAAGTTGTTGATAAGTTTTCATACTACAAAGATACGCTTTTCTTGTTTTACTTTACCTTATTTCACTGTTAAATTATCGTAAGAAACTCCTTTTTTTATACACCGATTCTTTTATTTTATTATCTTTGTACGCAAAAGTCCCTTGGAAAATAGTCATGAACTCAAGAAAAGTCCCTTGAAAAATAGTTTTTACATTTTGTAATATTATTACATGTGTTGTTCTCTTGTGGAATTTGTTTTGTCCTATTTCCTCATAAGATTCCCTTTTGTTCTGCAGGGTAATTTTGACTTTTTATTGATAAAATCCTAATTATAGAAAAATATGAAACAAAATAAAGTCTCTTTTCAGGATCCTTGGACGGGAGAGCCACTCTCTCAGCAGGAGATAGATGAAATGTTTATGCGCCGCTGCCTGCAGTTGGCGAAGAACGGAAGGCAGAATGCGAAACCCAATCCGATGGTGGGAGCCGTCATTGTGAGTGCCGACGGAAGAATTATCGGCGAGGGCTATCATGTGCGCTGTGGCGAGGGACATGCTGAGGTGAATGCCTTTGCCTCTGTCAGACCGGAGGATGAGCCGCTGCTGCATGAAGCCACTATTTACGTGAGTCTCGAACCCTGTTCGCATTACGGCAAGACGCCTCCTTGTGCCGACCTCGTAGTAAAGAAAGGAGTGAAAAGATGTGTCTGCGGTTGTGTAGATCCGTTTGCCAAGGTGCAGGGGCGCGGCATTCAGAAAATCCGCGAGGCTGGCATCGAAGTGACGGTGGGCGTGCTGGAGAAGGAATGTCTTGAACTCAACAAGCGCTTCATCACTTATAATACCCATAAGCGCCCTTACGTGATTTTGAAATGGGCGCAGACAGTCAACGGTTTTCTCGATGACGGAGGCAAGGGAATGGCTATTTCCTCTCCTTTCACCAAGATGCTTTCTCACAAACTGCGTGCCGAGAACGATGCCATCCTGGTAGGTAGAATCACCGATGAGCGCGACCATAGTCAGTTGAATGTGCGTGACTGGAGCGGTAAGGACCCTCTGCGACTGGTCATCGACAGAAATCATCCTTGCTTTGAGGGCTTGGATTTCTCTCAGGGAAAGACCGGCGTGCTGGATCAGATGATGGACCACCTATATATTAATAAGGTGCAATCTCTGATAGTGGAAGGAGGTGCTATCACCCATCAGGCTTTCCTTGATGCAGAACTTTGGGATGAAATCAGGGTGGAAACAGCAGTCGGGAAGTCCGTGGAAAAAGGCACCGAGGCTCCTCGCCTTCCTCACGATGTCCGTCTGCTCACCCATGAGGAATATGATGGCAATGTCATCGATACCTATGAACGAAGTAAATATTAAACATTACACATTAAATATTAAAAATCGATGAGCAATAGATTTACATCGCGCCTGAGCGATAACGACGATTTCAAGAGAGATGAACTGATTCGCAAGATAGAACATGCTGTAGAGCACATGACGCTTGCTGAACTGGAAGCTCTGTCCTACGATATGTTTACAAAAGGATATATCACGGATTATTAAGATATCGATTAAGATTACATCACGAATAATCACGGATTTCCGGAAAAGCAAATCCCAAGTCAGCAGAAAAGCCGGCTTGGGATTTATGAGTATAAAAGTTTATGTATAAGAGTAATCTATATCTTACAGCTTGAATTTATAACCAATGGTCAGCTGGAGCACGTTGGTGTAGCCGTCGCCATGCTTTGGAACCTTTGTGACACCGATGTTGTAGCGAGCATCCAGTACGAAGTTGTTGAACTCGTAAGACATTCCCACAGGAATTGCAAAGTCGAAGGTGTTGACATCCTTAGCCTCGTCCTTGGCAACCATGAATGCAGGCTGAATACCTGCCTTGAGTGCGAAGTTGCGGGCAACATAATAGTTGAGCGTGATAGGAATGTTCAAATATCCTGGATTCCAAGAATATTCATCATGTTTAGTTCCTTGGAAGGAATAGAGAAGTCCACCTGCGATGGCAGCTTTTGCATTAAACTGGTGCTGCAATTCTGCACCGAATACGCAACCAGCTTTCCAGTCTCCATCACCTACGGAAGATACGTTCAAACCGATCTTAGGCTGGATAGTTGTAGTACCCACTCTGCTCTGAGCAAAAATACTTACTGAAGACAGCATGATAACTGCCATTAAAAATAATTTCTTCATAATCTCTAATTTTAAGTTGTTATTACTGGATTATCAATTCACTCTGATTAAGGTTAGTTTCCGAAAAAACTATTTGTAAATATAGTAAAAATCTCGATACGTGATTCCATTTTCCTTGATTTTAAGGCAATTTATATGTTTTTTATGAGATGATAACAAAATTCCTGTTGCTGTATCCAGTCAAAGTCATTTTTTGTTTAAAATTTTCCTCTGTCAAATCTCTTGCTATTATGCCATTTTTCAATTGTAACGCAATTTTCTTATCAAAAACGATGGAGAATTCGTTTATTTGTATTATCTTTGCAATTGCTTAATTCATGTAATGCCCTCCAATATCATGCCGTGCATTACAAAAAAACGTAGAAAACCTGTTTAAATGGAAATCGAAAAAGAAGTAATATTACTCATGTCTCAGGGCGATGAAAAAGCTTACGGCATCATGTTCCGCAAGTTTTATCCTAAAGTTCATCGCTTCGTCTCCATGTTGCTGAAAAACATGGATGATGCCGACGACGTTTGTCAGATTATCTTTGAGAAAATCTGGAGGAAGCGCCAGAAATTCGCGGAAATCAAAGACTTCGATTCCTACCTTTTTATATTGGCGAAATATACCGTTATCAATTATATTTCCACCAAGCGAGTGATTCCGATAGACATCGATTCCTTGCCTGACCAATGTGCCAACATCGCCTCGCCGCATGAGGAAATCGTGGCCAAGGACACCCAACTACTTATCGACATGATTGTGGAGAATATGCCCCCGCAGCGACAGACCATCTACCGCATGAGTCGGGAACAGCATCTCAAGAACGAGGAGATAGCCCAACAGTTGGGATTGCAGAAGAAAACAGTAGAGAATCATCTTAACCTGGCTCTTAAAGAAATCAAAAAAGCCTTATATTTGATGATTTTATTGCAATTGCATTGGGTGTAATATCTTTGAAAAATGTCTTAAAAAGAAATTACAGGTAAAAATATGGCAACAAAGATTAAGGATATCATAGATTATTATTCTGAACATGTCGTATCAGACGAAATAAAGGAAAGGGTCTTACAGAGATTATCGGATTCGAAAGATGAGAAGGAGGAAGATGAGGCCTTGCGTACTTTGTGGGATAAGGCAGACTCTGCATATATGGACGAAGGGGAAATATCAACTGCTTATAAACGGCTTTTCAGGAAAGACATTGATAGTAGTAAGGGTAAAACATTCCAAATCTTCACTTGGCAAAGAGTGGCTGCTCTTGTCATTCCGCTGGTTATGCTTGTCGTCTTCGGCAAGATCTATGTTCAGATGCGTAATGATCTGAAAGCATCACAGGCTATAGCGATGATGCAGGAACATACGATAAAAGGTGAATCTAAAACATTGGCTTTGACTGATGGAACGAAGGTGAAACTCAGTCAGGGTTCTGTGCTCCTCTATCCTGCTTCTTTTGAAGGCAAGGAGCGAAAGGTGTTCTTGGCAGGTGAGGCTTTCTTCGATATCAAGCATGATGACAAGCATCCGTTCCATGTCAGCACTCCTCACTTTGAGATTACTGATTTGGGTACTTCATTCTCGGTTTCTTCTTATACTACCGACGAGGAAGTTACTACTACGCTCAAAACGGGTAAGATAGAACTCAGAATTGTAGGTGAGGACAAAGTATATAGTATGAATCCAGACGACCAGCTGGTTTATAATGTAAAGACCAAGTCGGTAAATCTCCGCCAGGTTTCCAAGGGGAATAATGGTCTGGGCTGGAGAAACAAGCAGATAGATCTCAATGACGTAACTCTCGCAGAAGCTGCTCAGATAATGGGCGATGCATACGGAGTAAAATTCTCCTTCCGTTCACAGCGTTATAAGAACACGAAGGTTACAGTTCATTTCAACCGTGGTGAAACCCTTTCGGGTGCCATGAATGTCTTGAAAAACTTGGTTCCTGGTTTGGAATATGAAGTGAGAAAAGATGAAGTTATACTGAAATAAGAAGGCGGTTCTTTACCCAAATCTCTTTCGGAAACAGGGATTTGGGTAAGAAATCGCCCTTTTTTTTATTCAAGATTGATTATGATAAAGAATTTGATTTTTGATTTCGGCAAAGTGCTCGTAGATTACGAATACTTTGAAACTCTTGACCAGATATTCAAGACCCACGAACAGGCAGAAGAATTCTATCATCTTCTGATAGACGGTAAGTGGAATGAGAATATGGATCGGGGAGACTCTTTTGAGGACACCTTCAGCAAAATGCAGCAGATCATGCCGCAATATAAGAACGAGATTGCGGTGGTAGCCCAGCGCTTCAATGAATTTGTGCGTGGCGAAAAGGAGGGGATGCGAGACCTGCTGGCTCAATTGAAGTCAGAAGGTTACCACCTTTATGGTCTTTCCAACTGGTGTACCAAGTGTCACGAGACAATGGCGCAATATCCGATTTTCCAACTATTGGAAGGACAGGTCATTTCGTCTGAGGAAAAGATCATCAAGCCAGACCAGGCGATTTACGAGCGCCTTTGCCAGAAGTATTCTCTACTGCCAGAAGAATGCCTTTTTGCAGACGACAGAATGGAAAATGTAGAAGCAGCCCGAAAATTCGGAATGCAGGCCATCTGCTTTGAGGATGCAGTACAGTATGAGCAGGAATTGAGAAAAATCTTAGCCTCAGTTGTATAATTAGTAAATAGTTAATTAGTAATAAAGTTCTTACTAAAAAGACTATTGGCTTGGCTCATCTGGTACAAAGCAAGTCCTGACGTTTCGGATCAGATGATAGAGCAAGCGATTGATGAACTTTTGGATCAGAATCGTCAGTTCTATCAGCGTGATATGGAAACCATGACGGTTTACCAGAAAATTTTCCTCATTGCTGTCTTGAAATAGAACGTAATTTGCTGATTTTCAGGGATATAACTTATTGAAAATCAGCATGATCTAACGAAGCGCTTTATTAGCATCTAACGAAGCGCATTATTAGCACCTAACGATGCGCATCATTAGCACCTAACGAAGCGCATCATTAGACCTTAATAAAGCGCTTTCTTATATTTTGTACTTGCGCTTCTATTGAAAACTTGCCCCATGTGATGATTAATGCCATCATTCGATTTCCTCGCAAACCACCATCTCTGCCCCTCGATACATCACTACGAGCTTGTGTAGATGGGTGGTCTTTACGGCATCTCTCACTATGTCGCTATCGGCATAACGGGTGATTTGCGCAGAGGCTTCCTTGAGGAGTTCTTTCACTTGCTGGTCCGTGGTGCTCGTCTTGCAATATTTCAGTTCGATGATGTAGCTGTCCACCATGTCCTTGTAGATGTCGCAAAGAGGGGAGAGGAAGATGTCGGCATAGCCGCCATCATTGTCCAACTCGGAGATAGGGCGATAGAAGCGGCACTGGCTTGCCATCGCCAAGGTGAAACCATGCACGAAAGCCTCGCCCTTCTGCTTGTCACGCTGCGAAGAATAGCGTTTCAGGCTATCGGCGATGAACTCGAAATAAGCCTTGTAGTTGCCATCGTAAGCCAGTTTGCTCTCCAACTGGGTCTTGTTATAAGTATCGTATACCAAGTTGTTTTCCTTGTAGGTGTCGAGAAGATAGGTGTACATCTGGTCGCGCACCACCTCGTTAGGGATGACAAACTTTGTTTCGCCTTTATATTCTCCATCTATCGTCACCATGCCGAAATAGAAGAGCAGGCTCACGAAGTTGTCAGGGTCGTTGATATGGTCGGCTGGGAAATTTTCTACGAGCTTGCCTGTAACGTATCCCTTGGTGACCAACTGCTGGATGACACTGGCGTCATGGGCGAACTCCTTGTCGTGACGGATAAGCATGCGCAGCTTACTGTAATCCGTGCGAACATTACTCTCCACCATCGAGTCTGGAATATCGTATTCGTTACGGATGTAATTATCCAAGAAGTAGAGTACCATTACGGAATTATACATGGTGGTCTTTCCATATTTCTTGACAGCGAAACAATAGTTGTCGTACCATGGCTTCATCACGGTGATGAGCTCATCTACGGTATGGTTGAACGGCAAGACGCTTGAGTAATAGCCCAACATCTCCCGCACTTCCTCCTCGGTGAATCCCGTCATCTCATTGAATTGTGGAGTTAGCGAGTAATTCGTGCCGATGTTGAAGCCACTGGTGAGGTCGTCCATAGTGACAGGGCTTACACCCGTGACGAAGACACGTCCCAAAGCCGAGCCGGCTGCACCTTTGATGGTGTTGAAGAAGCGACGTAGATAACCCTCTCCATGAGTCTGGTTGCGGTATCGCTCCAGATGCTCCTCGTTGGCAAGGATTGTGTTGGTAAAGTTGTCGTACTCGTCGATAAAGAGATAGATTTTCTGGTTAGCTTCCTTGCAAACCTGACATAAATACCTAAGTTGTCCTATGGCACCAATTTCTCTGTTCAACCCCTCCTTTGCATCAGGAGGAAGCAAATGGGCATATTGGTTACAGAATGAATTGAACATAATGTTACAGTGCACATCCAATCCACTTTGATAATTGTCTATACCTGCGTCCACTTCAGCGAAATTGAGGTGAATGATGAGATATGTATTATGCTCTGGCGTAGGATTTTCGCCAATGTACAATCCACCGAAGAGGGACTCAAACTTGTCCTTCTTGTTGATGTCGTAGTAATGTTCAAGCATGGAGAGGGTGAGGCTCTTGCCAAAACGGCGAGGGCGGATATAGAAGAAGTACATATTGGAGTCTTCTATATCTTCTATGAATGAGGTCTTGTCCACATAGTAACAATCCCTCTCCCTAATATCTTCAAAGTTCTGCATGCCGTAAGGTATGCGCTTGCGATAGATTCGCTTTCTTCTTTCTCTTATAGCCATGGCTTAAATGTATTTTAGCTTTACCATTTGCAAATTTAAGCAATAAATTTGTAACCTCCAAATTTCCCGGTCTATATTTTAGAAAGTGCCATTTTTGAATGGTCGTTCGCAGGTGAACTTCACCCTTCATCTATCCCTCGGAATCCCCTGTGTTTATCGGGGTTTCAGAGGATGAAGGGTGCAATTTAACCCTTCATCACCCTTCATCATCCTTCATCCTAAGGGGGTAATTACTCGTAAGCGGCTCCGCGTTTATACCTTGCATAATTGAAAAAA
>NZ_QTXV01000065.1:0-16273 GCF_003461825.1 Prevotella sp. AM42-24
TCCGACTGAGGGGCTTTGCACTTACGTCATGCTCTGCTGACCTAAATGCAAGGTCTATCAGGTGGAACTCCAGTAGCGTCCTTCATGGCGTGGGGCGAAGCATTATCAGGGAAAATCAGCCGATTATCACTATAAGAACTGCTCTTTTTACTTAAAATCCGCATGTTTATACCATTTTTTTGCTGCTACGCAAAAAGATTTCGCACTATTTTTGTATCTTTGCAGCCGAATTAGACAAATAAAAAAGTAAAAATATAAAAATCCTATACGGAAATGAATTTAAATATGCACATAACATCACAATCATTCGTTCAGAGCTATCGACGCTTTGAGCGGAATAGTTATGTACATACATCAAGTACATCAGATACAGCCGGTATAGGATTTCCACATCATTATTCGCATAGTTATTTCTATCGGGTATCGTAACAGCGTGCCCCACAGAGAACAAAGATAATATTGAAGAGTTGGAGTTTCCTTGCCGGGAGAATCCAACTTTTTCTTTTTAGTCAACTGCTTGCATCTGCTCTGACATGGCGAGAAAAAGCTGGATTAAATCCAACCATTTTTTACGTTTAAAATGAAAGAACTATGCCAGCAAATAAGAATGCCTTAATAAGGTACAAAACTATAGACAACTGTTTGAGAAACAGATACAGAAGATGGACTCTCGATGATCTCGTGGAGGCATGTAGCGATGCCCTCTACGACATGGAGGGAATCACCAAAGGAGTATGCGCCAGAACTGTTCAGATGGACATACAGATTATGAGATCTGACAAACTGGGCTACAATGCTCCTATCGAAGTTTATGATAGAATATACTACAGATACGCTGATCCAGACTACTCTATCACTGAAATGCCTTTATCCATAGAGGACTGCAAGCTGATAAAGAAGGCTATCATTCTTCTTGAAAACAAGAAGGATAAGAACAACGAAGACACCATCCAGGTGCTCAACAAGGTACAGGACAGACTCAAATCTATTCTGAACTTTGTGTAAGGAAAAAGGAGGAAAATTATGAACGAACATCAGCGAGACATCGTCTTACAAGAAAGCTAAAAGGCTTCTTTTCAAGCAAAACTGCCTGAAGAGAAGCCTTTCTTATGTGGAGCTTCAAGTAGGATTCGAACCTACGACCTGCTCATTACAAGTGAGCTGCACTACCACTGTGCTATTGAAGCATTTGGGAGTTTGATGGGGATCGAACCCACGACCACCAGAGCCACAACCTGGCACTCTACCAACTGAGCTACAAACTCCATATAAACTCCAGATGGATTCGAACCACCACCTCCAGAACCGAAATCTGGTATGCTACCAATTACACCATGAAGTTGTTTCTTAACTTGTCGCCCCAGAAGGAATCGAACCTTCGCTAACAGGACCAAAACCTGTTGTGCTACCATTATACCATAGGGCAAGTTGAGTTCGGGAGGTAGGACTCGAACCTACGAAGTCATCAGACAGCGGATTTACAGTCCGCCCTCGTTGCCACTGGAGCACTCCCGAATTTTAAAGTGGAGCCTCGTGGAGTCGAACCACGTTCTCGGGATTTTCAGTCCCGCGCATACACCAAGTCTGCCAAAGCTCCTTACTGATGTTGCCCCAGATGGAATCGAACCACCACTTGCAGATCCAGAATCTGCCGCACTACCGTTATGCGATAGGGCAAGTTTGCGGAGGCTAAAGGATTCGAATCTTTGAGACGTTGCCGCCTGCCGGTTTTCAAGACCGGTGCAATAGACCAACTCTGCCAAACCTCCAATATTGTGACTCGTGAGAGACTCGAACTCCCGACACCGACGTTCGTAGCGTCGTGCTCTGATCCAACTGAGCTAACGAGCCAAAGTGCGGAAGCAGAAGGATTCGAACCTTCGGAACCTTTCGGTCCGGCACGTTAGCAGTGTGCTGGTTTAAGCCGCTCACCCATACTTCCTTGTTTTGACGATGCAAAGGTAGAAAGAGAGAGTGAAGTCTTTTTTCGTAGCAAGAAAAAAGTTTCAAAAAAGTTGTTTTTAGGGCAATTTTTCCAGAAAAAATAAATCCAAGTTGATGTACAACATTGCATCACCTTGTAATATTAGCATTCTTTAACATCAACTCACGCAGTCTTTTCGCTTTTTCACGTATCTTATATATATTGTGCACAATATCGCACACCCAACATGAAGATAGAAAAGCTGATAGAAAGAGTAAAGGCAGGTGATACTGACGCTTTAAAAACTGTTTATCAGGCGTATTCTCAAAGGATGAGAAACGCTTGCATAAAAATTACCCAAGAGGACGAGGACACGGTGGATGACCTCGTCCAAGAATCGTTTATACGTGCTTATTATTCTTTGGAAAAGCTAAAGGATGCTTCAAAGTTTGGGGAATGGCTTGTTGCCATTACTAAAAATGTATCCTTGCGATATTTAGAGAGGAAGCGTAAGATACAAGTGCTATCTTTCTCGGAAATTGGGGATGGGTTTGATGTGGAAAGTTCTTATACTTCTGATTCCAAATTGGAAGAAAAAGAACTTTTTGAGCTTATCGACAAGTTGCCTTCCGGATACCGCAACGTGTTCAGAATGGCTGTCATTGACGGCTTTTCGCATAAAGAAATTGCAGAAAAGCTTGGTATTGAGCCACATAGTTCATCATCACAATTGACAAGAGCAAAGGGATTGTTGCGTAATATGATAAACAGGCGAATGCTGACTGTCATTTCCATATTGCTCGTCAGCATACCTATATATAAATATCTGTTTTGGAAGAGAGGTACGGAAAAGGAGCAACAACCTGTAGCCAATATAAATGATGCTGCCAAGGGAAAGCGTTCTGTTGATCGTGTAACTGTGCAGCCTACTACCCAATCTCCTGTGGTTGACAAGAATATAATAACAACGGCAAGTCAGGACAAAATGAATTTGCCGGATTACCTCGTTGTTGATTCTGTTGGCATTCAAACAGATTATAAAACTGATCATAAAACAGATTTCGAAACTGGTTATGAAAAGACTGATTCGGCAATCAATATTGTAGTAGCAATAGATAAAGATAGCGTTTCACTCGATACAATAAAACAGGTTGTTCCTGAGCTAGAAAAATTTATAGCAAAGGAAATTACTCCAAGTTACAAAAGCAAGTGGCAACTGCTTGCCATGGGTTCTGTGGGTTCTGCATTGGCTCAGAGTGCTTATAAGATGCTTGTGGGCAAGGGAGAAGATATAACCGATGGTCCTCAACCTTCAGGTCCACAAATGTTTTCAACTTGGGAGCAATATTCTCAGTATTTACAGCAGAATGCGCATGGCCATATGTCGGAGGCAGAAAAGGCTCTTATGGAAATCGCCATCAACAATACGAACAATATCAATAACATTAAAAACGGTGGAAAAATCGTAGAGCATGAGTATCATGACAAACCAATCACATTGGGATTGTCCATGACTAAGACTATCAATAGAAATTGGAACATGGAGACTGGTCTTCAATACTCCCAACTGAAGTCTGAATTCATTTTGGGTGAGGATGACTACTATGTACAAAAGCGACAGAAAATTCATTATTTGGGTATTCCTTTGCGTTTGTCATACAAGTGGTTTGGCGCAAACAGGTGGACAGCATACACATCCGCAGGTATCATCCTGAACATACCTTTATCTGGCAAGACAGATGAACAATATGTAACAGGAACAGTAATTCCATATTCAGATAGCTGGCATTTTACCCCACCATTCCAATGGACAGTTGGTACGGGTATCGGATTACAATATAATTTTGCGAAGAATTGGGGTGTTTATCTGGAACCGACATTCAGTTGGCACATACCTAATGGAAGTACTACTCGTACAATTTGGACAGAACATCCGTTTACCATTACCGTTCCATTCGGAATCAGGTTTACATGGTAAAAACAATGTCCCATGCAGTCTTTAGAACTTTTGGTGTATCTTTAATAGTAGAAACACAAAAGTTTCTTAAGACGCATGTACAAGACAAAAGACTATATACGAAATGGGGTTATGTACCTCAACAATATGTTACGTCCTCGGCACAAGATGCTGAGTACGCTAATGTTGTATTCCACAACAAAATGCCAATCCCGTTGCAAGCATTGCTCAATTTGGCAAAAACCAGTAGAGCATCTTTCTTTTAAAGACATCAGGGAAATTATGCGCAGTAAATGCATCTCTCAGCATACGGTTGTTGGATTGGAAGGTGGGGAGTTCCTGCTTCATCCTGAGGCAGATGTAATAATGGAGTGGTTCAAGGAGAATCATCCCAATTATACATTACTATCCAACTGCTTAAATCCCCAAAAAGTGATAGATGCCGTGAGAAAGTTTCATCCTGCTCATTTGTATGTATCTCTTGATGGTGATAAGGAAACATACAAGAGCATGAGAGGATGCAATGGGCATGATAAGGTAATAGAGGTTGTGAAAGCGGTGAGAGATGAGGTTCCTATCTCCCTCATGTTCTGCCTGTCACCCTGGAATTCCTTTTCTGATATGAGATATGTCATAGAGGTGGCAAAGGAATATGACATTGACGTGAGAATCGGAATTTATGGAACGATGGATTTCTTTGATACTACAGCAGATCTTCTTTCCGTAGATTTTGAAAATTACATTCAAAACATACCTCAAAACATACATGATACAGAAGAAAATTTTGATTTTGTAGCCTTGTATGAAGAATGGCGAAACGGTAATCTCAGGTTGCGTTGTCAAAGTATCTTTAGCGAATTGGTGATTCACTCGAATGGCGATGTTCCACTATGCCAGAATCTCGATGTGAAGCTTGGCAACATCCATACACATTCGCTGGATGATATATTCAATTCGAGATTCGCACATAAGGAGCAATGCAGATACTCGAAGGAATGCAATGCCTGTTGGATCAACTTCCATCGAAAATATGATTTGATATTGCTGCGAAACCTTGAAAGATTTCTGCCAAAAAAGCTTATTCAAGTCGTTTATGGAAAATATCAATGGACAAACAACGTTAATGAAACATATAGGCAATACATTAATAGAATTTATAGCTAATGGAATATATAAAGAACATCATCGACCGTTATAAGCGGGTAAGGAGCATGAGGCAGTTGAAGCAGATATATGGTGGCAATTATGCTTTTGTGGGCATTGGTAACCATAGTACAAATAATCTGTACCCTGTTCTGAACTATCTTCATGTTCCATTGAAATATATTTGCTGTAAGTCAGAAGACAAGTTACCGCTCATAGAAGCGGCTTATCCCAATGTCTGTGCGACAACATCTTTGGATGATATTTTGCATGATGATGACATTAAGGGCGTGTTTGTGTCGGTTTCTCCACAATCTCATTTCACGATAGCTTCGGAGGTTATCAAGAGTGGCAAGGATCTATTTATAGAAAAGCCTCCATGCCAGAGTGAAGACGAACTGTTGCAACTAATCGGAATGAGAAAAGCGGCCGGCTTTCCGCAAGTAACTGTTGGATTGCAAAAGCGGAATGCCCCCGTCATCCGTATCCTAAAAAAGGAATTACAGAAGAGCAAGGGAAGAATGAGCTACAATCTCAAATATCTCACAGGGTCATATCCTGAAGGTGATGCGATGTTGGAACTTTTCGTTCATCCATTGGATTACGTGACGTTTCTATTCGGAAAGGCAGAAGTTAAGTTTGCTGGCTGGATAGAGCATCATACACTTATGTTGGTACTCGAACACGAAAAAGCTACAGGTGTTTTAGAACTTTCAACTGGTTATTCCTGGAATGATGCAAAAGAGTGCATGACGGTAAACACTTCATCTGGTATCTTTGAAATGGAGCAGATGGAGAGTTTGATATATAAAGGTAAGCAATCTACGTTGATGGGTGTACCTGTCGAGAAAGTTTTTCAACGGAAGAGGGTCGATGTTCATTTGTTCGACAGAAATAACTTCGTGCCAACTATCCATAACAATCAGATAGTTACGCAAGGCTACTTTGATACCATCAAAAGTTTTGTCGATGCAGTAGAGAAACAAAAGAGTTCCTCAGAACAATCGTTAGAAGCAATAATCGATACTTATAAGTTGATTGAGTCAATTCGTTCAATTCAAAATTAAAAATAGATATAGTTATGGTTAAACAAGTTGTATTTTTAGTTATGGCTGCTATGGCAATGGGAGCTTGTTCTACGGAACAGAATGTCATGGAGCAGGTAAGAATGAGTGATGTGGTAAACTCTGGCTGTACATCATCCTTCTCAGCAACAGAAAGTCGTCCTGAATATTATAAAGCAGAAAAAGAAAAGCCTACACAGATGTTGGTTTCTGTTGATGCAAAAGGTGTTGCTCATTTTCAAGTAACAGACCTTCAGGCAAATTGTGCAGTAAATGGATTTAGCCCTCAAGTATGTTCACAAGACGGAGAAATCCGTATTGTTTTAATTCCTTTGGGAGATTCCACGATTGAGGCAGACTGTATGTGCAACTATAATGTAAGTTTCAATCTGTCGAACTTAGTTTCCGGCACTTATCATGTGATGGTATATCGTTCTGATTTCATGGGCAAATATGATTCAGCCAAGCCATGTTATGAAGGAAACATGTCCTTCGTGCCAAATAAAAATGTGGAGGTTGAGTTAAAATAAATAACAAAGTCCTCTCTGTTTTTACTACCAGAGAGGACTTCACTATGTAGTTTTACCACAATGCCACTTTTGTGCTCTTTTCACACCTATACGCTCACCCAGTTATTCTTGGGGCAAGTTCTACTCTATACGAGTTTTTTTTTAACGGCTTCTTCCAAGCGGTAAGCGTGTAAAGCTTCATCCACGTCTCTTTCAAATGCGTCACGTTTCGGAGTACCAACTTTTCCAAAGTGCTTATCAAGCACATCATCCAATGGAGTAAGATTCATCTGTGCCATATATTTATAATTTATGTACGAAGATAAGTAAAATGTTTCATAATAAGCTAAATAGTGAGATTAGATATGGTAGGAATAGCATCAAAGCGTCCCTGCAGATAAGCCTTCTCCATATCCAGCGTGTCCCGGAAATCCTTGAAATCAAACAGAGAATATAGATCACTGCTTCCATCCTCTCGCTTGTTCACGAAATACACCTGATCCCTTCGCTGGAAATCGGTGTTCAGCAAATGGGTGTTATGAGTGGTGTAGATGAGCTGAGCATGGTCGCTATGATTGAACATACCTATCACAAATTCCACCAGCTGGGTATGGAGACTGTTATCTATCTCATCGACAAGGAGCATCTTTCCTTCATGGATAATACCTATCATCCTCACCATCATCCGGAACAAAGTCTTGGTTCCTTCCGACTCTTCCGTCTCGAAATCAAACGCAACGGAAGGGTTGGTACGATGAAACGTCGTGATGGCATTGTTCTGAATCTTGAAGTCAATGATGTCGCTATCTGCCGTTCTCAACACCTCCAGCATCTGCTCCTTTCGTTCCTTGAACAAATTATCCAAAGAATCAATGTTAGCCACCTGATAATCAAGCACGATGTCATTGCAGAAGAACAGGAAAATCTTTTGGGCTATTTTCCTGTCCATCTGACTGGCACGAGAAATATAGAGTGTCTTCTTCGATGTATTGTCAGCCACATCGAAAGGACGCTTGATGACAGTCTTAAACTCATAGATGTCTTTCTTCTCTGTTCCTCTACTTTCATCACGGCTGAATACCAGCGACTTGCGACCATTCGGATAATAGTACAATGTCTCGGTGATGATTTCATCATGCATAAAGGAGAAGGAATACTCATACTCTACTCCATTCAGCAGGAAACGGATGTAGAAGGAGCTTGGCTTGTTGGCATAATCCTCAAACTTGAAAGGTGAGATGGCAAACCTGGTGTCAACATTATAATTATGTGATGAACGAACCATGTTCACACAAGCTCTGATGGCTTTAATCACATTGCTTTTACCCGAAGCGTTGGCTCCAAATAAGGCAACGCTCTTCAACATCTGTTCTCCATCCACAGAAAACAGATTACCTTCAAGCTCCCTTGCCTTCTTTGTCTGAATCTTGGCAGCCTGCAAGTCCAAAGTCACCTCGTCTCGAAACGAGAACATATTGCTTAAACGTATCTCTAAAACCATTTTAGCCTCGATATTTGTAATTTGATTGCAAATATAAGAAATAAAACTTGTTTTTATATCCATCAGACGTTATTTTTATTATTATTTAGCACAACAAAGAGCAGGATGCACCTTCAAGCACGCACAGTCATCTAAAACTACCACCACCAGAGCACGAAGTTCTGATGGTGGTAATCTTATTTTTCTCTATCAATAAACCAATGAATAGTTTACATTGAAATAGGAGTCTGAAACCTTCATGGTTGTAATAACCATGGATTTGTCCTGGTTGGTGAAGCAGTACTGCAGGCTGGCTTCATCGGCAGAAACAAGCGTGTAGTACTTCTTCAGATAGTCAATGACAAGCCCACGGTTCACACTTCGCTCCGTATCTATGACAGAATAAAGAGAACCGTCAAGACGGGAGAAACTGTAAAGAATGCCTTCACTACCCTGCCCAGTCATAAAGGTCAACTGGATGTTGTCGCCGGAAGTCTCAGCTACCTGGCGGTAACGCTTCATGGATTGAGCCATATAGCTCTTGACCTCATCCACATTTGCACCCATGATATGGTAAGGCTCTGTCCAAACGTCCAGTTTTGTTCCCGGACTCTCGACCTCCTCCATCGGGTCATCATTGTCGCAAGAGGTGAATACTACTGGTGAAGCCATCATCATCAGAAGGATGGCGATTGAAAGATACTTTTTCATTTTCATGACTTTTCGTTTTTGATGTTATTTAATTTCATTGTATTCATATCCACATGTGGACATGTATTAACGTATATATGTATCAACGTACACGTGTATCAATGTATTCATGTGTACATGGCTACACATCCACATTTTCTACATGACTTCCCTAATGGTTTTAGTTCTGATTTTCTTGACCTTACCATATTTCGACTCATAAGCTTCAACGCCTTGTTTCATGACGTATTCCATGAAGGAGCGGATGGTGAAACCTTCCTTTCGGGCGATGCTCTGAACCTTGTCAACGAGTTCCTTTGAGCATATAAAGGAGAAATGTCGCCAGGGTTCATCATTGGGCGAATCGCTCTCTGTCTGAGGGCTTGTAACTTCATTTCTTTCTTCCTTTGAGCACCCAGGAGACTTGTCAAATCTGTCCTGCGGATGAATGGCAGCCTTTCCGAGAATGTTGCCAAGCAGAATGTCCATATTCTTCTTTGCCATAGTCTTTACTGATTACGTGAAATAATTTCTTCTGTCAATGCCTGATAATCCTTCGCTCCGTTCGACTGAGGGTCGTACTCGAAGATGCTCTGACCACTGCCTGCCGATTCTGCCAGGGCGATATTTTCACGGATGCGAGTCTGCATGGTGATAGTCTCATAACGAGACTTCACGGCTTGCTCAACCACCTTGTTCAACTTGCGATGGTTGAATCTGGCTATAAAAACGCCTCCCAGTCTGAGGTTCGGCTTCACTCGCTGCAAGGTCGAGACAAAGGAATCGAGCATTCTCATACCTTTCAGAGGAAGAAGTTCTGGAGTCATCGGAACGATGATTTCATCAGCTGCAAGGAAAGCGTTTGTGGTAACGATTCCCAAAGATGGAGGACAGTCTATGAGAATGTAGTCATAGTTCTGCTTCACGGGTTCGAGCAGTCGGCTCAGGAGCTGTTCTCTTGCCAGGAGATTGGTGAGAGCAATCTCAGCGCTTGCCATTTCGAGAGAGGAAGGAACGAGGTCGAGGTTCTCCCTGATGTGTTTCACTGGCAGGGGTGCACCATCAACCAGAGAGTCAAAGATGCTTGCCTGCACCTCATCTTCATTCGGGATGAAATACAGGGTAAGATTTGCCTGACCGTCAAGGTCTATGAGCAGGACTTTCTTGCCCATACGTGCCATACAAGCCCCGATGGAGGCTGTAGAGGTGGTCTTCGAAACGCCACCTTTATGATTGGCGAATGTAATGATTTTCAATGACATAATATAAAATCTTTTGTATATATGTATTAACGTATTCATGTGTACATGGCTCCACGTGTACGTGGCTACATGTATAAACGTGTACAAAGGTACGGGTATCTGGCGAGAGTTCCTTCTCGCTTCCCCTAACAACCCAAAGTGTCAGGGGAAACGTCAGGATTACCATTCTGTATAATAACTCTGGTCGTTGGATTCACATTCCTCAGCCCATTCCTCATCCGTGAAGTCGCTATGCAGACAGTCCTTGCTGCAATAGTAGGCTACTCCCATGTCAGCGCAATAACCCTCACGCATCAGCTTGCCACATTCCGAGCATCGTCTGCAAGCCCTGTCGGTGTTCCACCAATAGTCCACGAAAGACTCTGCCACCACGTCCTCGCTTGTGTTTTCATCCCACTTGTCAAGATAGAATGAAGCAAACTGGTTCAACTCCTGCTCATTGAAGAGTTCCTTGTCTGTGCCGTTCACTGCCTGAGTAAGTCGGCTGAGAATTGATTTCATTGTTGTCATAATGCCATCTGATTTTATCTCCCTTTCGTAGATCAACTACTTCGGGGATGGTTAAAAATTATGTTGCATTCAGAAGGTGTTATGCCTATCCATACAAGGTTTTGTCTGCAAAATACTACCCGAATGGTGTGGAGATTTTTCAGCAAAGCATCGCCCTGACCTTGTAAAGATAAGACAGAACCATTACCTTCGCAACAGAATTCTTACCGATTCCCAGAAGTCGATGAATGAAATCTTCCTATAACAGGACTATCCTTTCAGCAAGGAAAAGTATAGGCATAAAAAAAGCGACCCGAAGGCCGCTCTTAATAAATACACAAATCTTATATTCTACTTATGTTCAATCGTCAGCACTACATACTCCGACTGAGTGCCTATGCGGAATTTTCCACCCCAGATTCCCATGCCAGAACTGATGTAGTATCGGGTATTGCCCTTTTGAAGTGAGCCATAGGCTTTCTCGTATAATGCATCGGTAACCCAGGAGACAGGCCAAACCTGTCCGTGATGGGTGTGACCACTAAACTGGAAGTCAATGCCGTCATGTTCAGCTTCTTCCAAATGATAAGGCTGGTGGTCGAGAAGAACGAGAAACTCATTCGAATATTTTCCATGATGCAAGTCAGAAATGAAGCCCTTCTTTCTTGCCTCTTCCATAATCATCACTAGGGATTTGCGCTGCATATTCGTGCGGTCGTCCCTGCCGATGATGCACAGATTGCCTATCTTTGCCACGCTATCCTGCAGCAACGTAATGCCTGCTTCACGATAAAATCGCCTTGCCTTTGGTTGGTTGCTGTAATACTCATGGTTGCCAAGACAAGCATAGACAGGGGCTTTCAGTCGATGAAACTCTTCAGCTACGTTCTCTTCCATCAAAGGACGGACGCTGTTGTCTATGATGTCTCCAGCTATCAATATGAATTCGGGCTGCTCAGCATTGATCATGTCCACCCATTTCTTGAAGTCAGAACGGCGGTTGTGATAACCGAGATGAAGATCGCTAAGGAGTACTATCTTAGTACTCTTCTTATCTAAGCAGATAGCCTTATCAGTCTTGATATCGATCTGTTCTCTCACCTTATTATTATAGTGTATGTTGCCATAGCTAAAAAGCAGCAGCATAACAGCAAAAATGCCTATGGAAGTATAACCATTGTCGAAAAGCCATGCTTTTGGCACTATATGAACAAGGCGGCCAATATCGAGCACGAGGAACAGCATCACCAGATACAGCAGGATGAAGATAAAGGAAAAGCCCACTTCATAAACTGCAGTTGCCGCAAAAAGTGGCATTTTCTCTAACGCTCCCGAAAAGGCGATGAATATGGTACTGAACCATACAAATAAAACTCCCACTGCCACCCATTTCATGGCAATGGAAAAAGGCAGTAAATGCCACATTCGCCAAGCGGTATAAAGAACACCGACTATCGGCAATATCAGAAAGATAATCAACCAAATATATTTCATTATTACTATATTGCTAAGACCGTATCACGGCTCTATCCTTATATTTTACGTATATTTGTGTAAAGTGCAAAAATACTCTTTTATTTGGAAATAACCATATTTATCTTAAAGAAAATCTGGTTTTTGCATACATTTTAACCTTTCTGCATAAAAAATGCAAAAAACTTTGGTATTACCAGTTTATTTTAATATATTTGCATCGTTTTAATAGGGTATTAAAATGAAACAGAATGATTAAAATGAGAAATGATGTCATCATATTAGGAAGACCTATACAGCTGCAAGAACGGAAGAAGGCGCAGATGAAAGGTGTCACCATTGGAGATTCACTTGCATACAAGTTCTTCGATGGCGAATACCACGGTATGTCCTTACTTTTCGCCGAACCTAAAGGAAAGGTAGCTCCACCACGAAGTTTGGCCATTACAGCAAGCAATCTCGCTTCACTGTTCAAACTTCCTGTCGTATTCCTGCTGCCAAACTGTCCAGCTTATGAAAGACAGAGACTCATAGACAAAGATGTTTATTTCATAGTCTCGGACAAATACGTTCATTTACCTATGCTTCTGGCTAATGAGCGCATTCGCAAGACCAAGCAGGCTAAGGCTCTGTCACCAGTAGCCCAATACCTGCTACTCTATCATCTGCAGATAGAGAGTATTGAAGGATTGGCTGCACGTGACATAGAAGATAAAATACCTTATTCATACGCAAGCATTACGCTTGGAATAACTTGCCTTGAAGACTTGGGGCTTTGCCAGAAAGTATCTGATGGATCTAAGCGAAAGGTCGTCCACTTCGACAAGAATGGAAAGGAACTGTGGGAGCAGGCTCAACCGTTCCTCCTCAATCCTGTAGAAGAACGCATTTTCTGTGACGACCTGCTTTCTGACGCTCATTTCCCAGGATGCGGAATCAATGCACTTGCACATTATACATGGCTGAATCCCGGTTCTGAAAGAATGATCTTGATGCATGTTAAACAACTCCGGGAATTCAAATCATCAGGAGCTTTGGTGCGTCCTAACGAATTTGATGGCAACATTATCATCGAGGCATGGAAATACCCACCTGTCACCGCCATTGGTACCAAAGCCGAATGGGTGGACAGATTATCATTGGCCATTTCACTGAGTGAGGATGAAGACCCACGAGTGGAAGGCGAAGTTGAACGTTTAATAAATGAAATAGAATGGAAGGATTAGAGAAATTTCGTGAGGCTATTGAAGCCAACTTCTCTTGATCAGAATTCATCATTCATCGAGGCTTTATTGGAACAATTAGACGAATTATTTACAACTGAACAATTATGAAAATACAATAT
This sequence comes from Prevotella sp. AM42-24, assembly GCF_003461825.1. Taxonomy (NCBI): domain Bacteria; kingdom Pseudomonadati; phylum Bacteroidota; class Bacteroidia; order Bacteroidales; family Prevotellaceae; genus Prevotella; species Prevotella sp. AM42-24. Next base: position 13,337 of record NZ_QTXV01000065.1, read on the forward strand.
GCATCAGACCTCCACCTGGAGTTTGCCGACAACTGGAGATTCCTGAAGGAGAATCCCCTGCAAGTAACAGGAGATATTCTCGTTCTGGCTGGAGACATTGGCTACCTGGGAGACGAGAACTATTCCAAACATCCCTTCTGGGACTGGGCTTCTGAGAACTATCAGCAAGTCATAGCCTGCATGGGCAACCATGAGTTCTACAAATACTATGACATTGCCAAGCTTAACGATGGCTTTTGTCTTGAAATACGCCCCAATGTTCACAGCTATTATAATGCTGTTGTTCACATTGGAGACACCGACCTCTTCATTACAACATTGTGGTCTAAAATTCCACTGAAGGAGGCATACTATACAGAACAAGTCATAAGCGACTTCCGACGCATCATCTTCAATGGAGATCTTCTAACGTTTGCAGACTTCAACCGTGAACATGAAAGATGCCTGTCTTTCTTGAAAGATGCTGTTTCATGCAGCAAGGCCAGAAGAAAGATAGTTGTCACGCATCATGTTCCGTCTTTTCAGATGCAATGTCCCAAGTTCGCTGACAGTCAAGCCAATGGTGCCTTCACAGTGGAATTGGAAGAGTACATCAAGAATAGCGGCATAGATTACTGGATATTCGGTCACTCTCACTACAATGTGGATGTGAAGATTGGCAATACCAACTGTGTGTCAAATCAACTGGGATATGTATTTCATGGGGAACATGAATCATTCAATCCAGGAAAATATATTGAAGTATGAAACAGACAATATTGAATCATATAGATGTTGAAATCAGGAATAATCTACACGTTCAGTTTCAGCCACATTCTGATGTTAATATCATTATGGGCAGCAATGGAAGTGGCAAGACCACATTCCTGAGAAATCTATATCAATCTTTAGCAGAAGACAAAGAAAGCAAAGATCATATCATTTATCTTCCCTCCATTGACAACATTGCATTGAGAGACAAGCGTAAGACAAGCAATGTCCTATCGCAGGAATTGGATTACTATATATATGACATGAAGACCGGACCTTCACTCATGAGCCTCCGCATGTCTATGCTAGATAGTTCAGAGGAGAGAAGAATTGAAATGAAAGCCAAAATAGCTGATTTTCAGAAGGTAATAAACGATTTCTTTGTCATGACTGGCAAACGCATCGAAATAGAAGGCAGCAAGTTTACTGTTTTTACAGACAATGGAATATTACCTGTAGAAGCACTGTCTTCTGGCGAAAAGCAAATTCTATTGATTTTGCTGAGAGTGTTCCTGCTAAATGGAAACGAAGCCATCGTAATGATAGATGAGCCTACGTACTCACTTGATATTGAATGGCAATTCAAGCTGGTCACTATGCTCACTCATCTCAACAACAAGGCTCAGTATTTTATAGCATCCCTCTCTCCTGCTCTCTTTGGCGAAGGATGGGGAGATAAGGTTTGGTATATGGATCAAATAACAAAATAAAAGAGTGAATGACAAGATGCTAAGGGATTATCAATTCTGCAAGAATCTCCTTATAATATGTCTCCCCTTTCAGCAAGGAAAAGTATAAGCACAAAAAAGCGACCCGAAGGCCGCTCTTTTACGAGGGCGAAGGATTTACTTATCCTTCTGGGTCTTGCCCTGCTGAGAATCAGGAGTGTTCTCCTTCTCAACAGCTTCGTAGAACTTGGTGGCAACGAGAATCACTCGGTTGTGCTTGACTCCCTCGGCATCCTGCCATTCCTCTGGCTTGAAGTAGCCCTCTACTGTGAGGAGTGCTCCCTTGACCAGGCGGTCGAATGAAGAGGTGTTCTCGTTCTTGCGCCAAGCCTCTACATTCATGAAGGCAGAAGTGCGAGAGTTTTCATCGCCATTCTTCTCATTGCGGCTGATGGCCAGCGAGAAACGAGCTACGCTTGCGGTTGTAAACTGATGGATGCTTGCATCCTTACCTACGAAACCTGTTACTGCGAAAGAATTTTCCATCTTTTTCATAATTCAATATTTTTAGAAGTGAAACATTTATTTTTTACGGTGCTATCAGAGTTGGCAAGGAAAACATAGGAAGCAAGGAATTATCGAATTATTTCACCCTTGGGCAGGAAAAGTTTTTTGGATGAGCAGCAGACGGAAAAGTTTTTGAAAAAATTCAGAGAATAAGGCACCTGGTACTTGCAGAAATGTGGCTTGCACTAACTTTGCAGCGGAAAAAGTAAGTGTGGATGCTTCGTCCAAAAATATGAATGAAAAGGATGAGTAGAAAAGATCTGCAGTTGGTTGGGTAAAGGAAAGCTGCATCCTCCTCGATGTTGTTCAAGCAAACTGGTTGAGCAATACGGCTTATAAGTTCAAGAGATTGGCAGGAAAACTCAAACTTCATCATGAACATGAATAAGGTTAAGCCAAGGACAGAACAATCAAGCCTATGACTGCCAAGGGTAAGCATCGGCATGTAGAAGGAAGCTGAGCAGAGAAGCATGATGCCTGAGACAAGAGGCAAGTTCAACCAAATCTCCTGGCAACAAGCGAAGTTGAAGAGAAGAACGTCGAAATTTCAGCAAGGAGAAGAAGGTAAAGCCTTGAACCAGCTAAAGAGCAGCTGCCAAGGTAAAGCTTACGGCGCATACAGCATACAAGTTTAAGGTTTAAGTTTACCCATGTATATATACATGTTCTTTCAAACTCAAATAGTAAACCTCTACCGATTTTTAACCACTCAAACCTGGAAGTTTACAAGTTTAAGAAAACCATATATGTATATATGCCGAAATAAACTTGTTTATTAACATATAGTCAAGGATTTTGGGAGAATCTATTTTTCCTTGCTGAAATGCAAGAATAGTTATACCAAATGGAGCAAGGTTGACAACATTCGTTGGTCTATTCTAAAAACAGTATAATTATTTGTTTTTGATTCGTTAACATAAAGCTCTAAAGCAGCCAAAGGAGAATAAGAGAG
>NZ_QTXV01000066.1:0-15992 GCF_003461825.1 Prevotella sp. AM42-24
CACAAAAAAAGGGTGCGTCACAGACTTATGACACACCCTCAATTTTTATTTCAATATAAAATATGACGACTGCTACCCTTTCATCTTTACAAACATCAAAGGTCCAATCCTTGTTAAGGAGGAAGATATGGATACTTATATCAGAAACCACGAAGACTATTTTTACAAGGCTGCAGCCACCCTTCTTACTTTTGCCAATCTGGCCATAAAGGTAGAATCATTTTTAGTTGATTGCAGATTATATCCCATCTGCATTTTCAACAAAGGCTCAGCATTCACTCCAAGTGCAGCCTCAAAGAGCAAAGCTGTTTTTTCCGTCACAGGGCGACGAGCATTCAGAATTTCATTCAGAGCAGAATAGGCAATCCCCATTTCCTCCGCCAACTGTCGCTGAGAGATTCCACGATATTCTATTTCATCCTTCAGAACATCTCCAGGATGCGTAGGAAAAGCCGGAGTCATCTCGTTTGCCCGCATTTCCTTTATTGTTTTTTTATCGTTGCTCATAACTATATCATTTATATATCCCCCATCTACTTCTCCGCAAATAAATTGGAGATTGCATAAAGAGGAATGATGTCTATCTTTTTGCCATTAGGACTCGCGAATGTACCAAAATTTTCGAGAGAACAGCGGATACCCATTTCTATATGCTTCTGCGGATTGCGCATCAGCGAATACATACTGCTCATAGAACCCTTCACGCCCGATTTTACTTCTATCGGAACGATGCTGCCACTGCGAGCTATCACATAATCCACCTCGGCACAAGTACCTTTGTTCATATTTTGCCAATAGTACAACTGGTGCCGCGTCTGCGGAGAAGAATATTTGATAAGTTCCAAACCCGCCATCATCTCTGCCACATGCCCCTTGTCAACAAGATCGATGGAGTCTGCCACCATCATCTCCTTGATGCGCTCATCGATATCATCATCTATTCCCAGAATACCAAGTAGCACGCCAGTATCATGAATCAGATATTTTACTACCCGCTCATTGATTTCAGCTCCAAGCGGCACCCCATTGGCATCCGTATGATAGGTCGGTATGATTAGCCCGGCATCCTTCAGCATCTTCAAAGCCACCTTTACTTCTGCCGAACGATATTGCCCTTCTACCCTACTGCAAACAAACTTGGCTCCTGCCTGATGCGCTACACTTATGAGAGTTTGGCGCAAAAGCAGAGGATTTGCCTTGGCTCCGTATTTGGCAAAATCGTCCTGATAGCCCTGAATGATTTCGTTTACAATGTCACTACTATAGCGATAAGATCCTGTCTCCGTGTAGGTTGCCACGGCTTCTGGCATTCCGCCAACCAGCATATAACTTCGGAAGGCTTCCACCAACCTATTATAGAATGCCTCGGGAAGCGGATTCGTAGGACTGCTATTTCGCTTGATTCTAAGAAGCCCCTCTTGTCTCGTTGCTGTCAGGAATTCATCAAAAGACATCGGATAGACAAACAGGGAACTTACTCTGCCCACTCCAAATGATGACAAATTCTTCAGCGCAAACTCCAAGAGCGAACCTGCAGCAATGACATGAAGTTCGGGATAATCTTCCTTAAAAAACCAAAGGCTATGAATGACGTCTTCACACTTTTGTATCTCATCAAGGAAAAGAAGGGTTTCGCCCGGAACAACTGGCACATTAAAGAAGTCGGAGAGCTTAGCAGCAATGCTCTTCACATCACGACTGCCCTTAAAGAATTCCATCACCTCAGGATTTCTTTCCACATTAACTTCCAAAAAATATTTGAAGTTCTTGCCTAAATGCCGAATGGTGCTCGACTTGCCTACCTGTCGGGCGCCCCTCACCAAAAGCGGTTTTCTTCGAGGATTATCCTTCCATTCCAGTAAAGCCTGGTCGATGCTTCTTGACAAGTATTTATCCATATCTTTGCGTCTTTATGATTATACAGTTGCAAAAATACTGATTATTAACGAGATATGCAATTATTTTATGTTAACTTTGCTAAAAGATAGAGTTATAAATGGGTATTTTATGACAAAAGATAGAGTTATGAAGAGGTGTTTTATGACAAAAGATAGAGTTATAAAGGGGTGTTTTATGACAAAAGATAGAGTTATAAAGGGGCGCTTTATGACAAAAGATAGAGTTATAAAGGGGTATTTGTAACAGATTCCCAAAACAAACTGTCAGAGACAGAGGAGAGAGGCATAGTTTCATGTATAAGTTTCTTATTATGGGCGCTCATGCTCAGTCAGGATGATAATATATAATAGACGTCATAAAATTCCCTCAAGGCTTCAAGAGCTTTAAATCTTGTATTGCCCATTTTATTCGAAATGACAAAGGAAAAATGGCAAAAACGTATGGGTATCGTTAAATCCTGTTGGCATATTAAATTAAAAAAGGCTAATTCATTTCTCCATTAGAATAAATATTGTATTTTTGCATTTGATTTATCATCAATAGTTAGTGATAAAAAGAACAGAAAACAAATTTAAAAATTACAATTATGAATGTAGGAGATAAAATACCTGAGATTCTTGGCATTGACCAGGACGGACGTGAAATCAAGGCAAGCGATTTTCGTGGTCGCAAGATTGTGCTCTACAGTTATCCGAAGGCTAACACCAGCGGATGCACTGCCGAAGCCTGCTCCCTGCAGGCTCATAAGGAGGAACTGGCAGCTGCCGGTTACGAGATTATCGGTGTGAGCAAGGACAAGCAGGCACTGCAGAAGAAGTTTGCAGAAACCAAGGGCCTGCAGTTCCCTCTTATTGCTGATACCGAGACCACCCTGTTGCAGGAACTCGGCTGCTGGGGTGAGAAGGTAACCTGCGGCAGAAAGACCATCGGAATCCTCCGCACCACCTATCTCGTCAACGAAGAAGGCGTCATCGAAAAAATCTTCACTCCTAAGGAAATCAAGACCAAGATTCATGCTGAGCAGATTCTGGATTACATCCATCAATAAGCCTACAGCAGAATGGACAATATTGTCATCGAACTTTTTCTTTTGAGCATCGGAGCCAGTTTTGTACAACGCACCACTGGCTTCGGTTTTGGCATCTTCATCATGACGATGCTCCCCTCTATCATGCCTTCCTTCGGTGAGGCAACAACCCTCTCGGGCATCCTGGCGATGACCACCTCGCTGATTATCGTCATTCAGAAATACAAGTACATCACCTGGAAACGGCTGCTGCCCATACTGTTTACCTTCATCATCATCTCCATCGGAGCTATCTTCGTGCTCAAGCGGATGGAATATCACATACTGAACATATTGCTCGGTATTACGCTGATCATCGTGAGCATCTACTTCGCCTTCTTCAGCAAGCGCATCAAGGTGAAGACTACGCTGCCCGTGCAGGTTACGGCAGGAACATTGAGCGGACTGATGGGAGGATTCTTCGGAATGCAGGGTCCCCCAGCCGTGCTCTACTTCGTAAGTTCAGAGCCAGACAAGGAACACTATCTGGCGATGACGCAGACCTATTTCCTGGCAGGCAATCTGATGATGACACTGGCAAGAGCCTACAATGGTTTCTTCACCACCACGGTCTCCATAGGTTATGTGTATGGAATAGCGGGAGTCTTCATCGGCAACCTGATAGGCTCCTGGGTGTTCAGGCACCTCAGCGGCTCCCTACTCAAATACATCATCTATGCCTATATCGGAATCAGCGGATTAACCTTCCTGCTGGAGGCGTAGCATATGGTGGCTATAGGTAATTGGAATAAGAAAAAAAGAATTTAAAAAACATAAGATTATGACAAACAAGGAATTGACACTCGCCCAACTGATGAGGGCGATGATTAAGTACGATGGTGGCGATGCGCCACTCATCCAGCATTTCGTAAAGGTGCACGACTTTGCCCGTATGATTGCGATAGCAGAGGGAATGAACGGAGAAGAACTCTTCGTGCTCGAAGCAGCAGCCATTCTTCACGATGTAGGCATTCACGTTTCACAAGCCAGATACGGCAACTGCGATGGCAAGCACCAGGAAGAACTGGGTCCTGACGAGGCAAAAAAAGTACTGTCAGAAGTAGATGGATTCACAGCCGCACAGATAGAAAGAATCTGCTGGCTCATTGCCCATCATCATACTTATCAAGATGTTACCAGCCTCGACCACCGCATTCTGCTCGAAGCAGATTTCCTGGTGAATTCCTTCGAAGCCCACCTTGCTCCCGAAGGTATCATCACCTTCCGCGATCATGTATTCCGCTCGGAGTCAGCAATCAGTATGCTGAATGATATGTGGGGGCTGGAATAAGGAGAATACTTTTGTCTAAAAAAATAATAATTTAAAATCATGGGAAAAACAATAAATGATATGGGAAATAGACAGCCGGATAGCAATACTGGCAGCAGTAAGCAAAAAGGAGTGAAGAATAAGCAAACTCGGCAGCTGGTACTATGGATTGGCGCTTTGATAGTAGGCGCAGTCTTGGGTATGTTCGGCATCAGCTGGCTGGATGGCCTGATGAATTTCATCGCCACAGTCTATACCCGCTTATTCCAACTTCTGGCAGTACCAACCATAGCCTTGGCTGTCATCACAACCCTGGCATCCTTGGGCAACCAGGCAGATACCGGCAAGATATTCCGCCACGCCATCACCTACACCCTGCTTACGACAATAGCAGCTGCAGCAGTGGGACTGGTGCTCTACAACATCGTTTCTCCAGGCAATTTACCTACAGCCTTGGTACAGAGCGGTATGGCAGATGTTCCCCAAAAGCTGGGAGAAACCAGCTATTATGACCATATTCTTGGGGTAATACCCAACAACATCATCAAGCCGTTTGCCGAAGGAAATGTACTCTCCATCCTGATTTTGGCGGCAGCAGCAGGTATTGCTTTAACCAAAATGCCATCAAGCGATAAGAAAGAAGTCGTGATGAAGGGATTGTTTGGATTACAGGATCTGCTTTTCATGCTGATTCATGGATTAATCTGGGCTCTGCCTCTGGGTATCGTTGCCTTTGCAGCACAACTCTCAGCCCAGTTCTCTGCGGGTATCGTGATGGCTTCCATAGGAAAGTACGTAGCTGTTATCCTGGGAGGTAATGTCATTCAATTCTTCATCATCCTCCCGCTCTTCCTCTTGGCAAGAGGCTTAAATCCTGTGCGTACACTGGGCAAGATGATGCCGGCAGTATTAATGGCTCTATTTACAAAGAGTTCTGCTGCTACGTTGCCGGTGACGATGCAGACAGCAGAAGATAGACTGGGAGTTTCCAATCAGGTTTCCCGCTTCGTATTGCCTATCTGTACTACCATCAACATGAATGGTTGCGCTGCGTTTATCCTCGTAACCTCCTTGTTCCTGATGCAGAATGGAGGAATGCCTTTACCTTGGACTACGATGATTCTCTGGCTCTTCATTTCAGTTATCTCAGCAGTGGGTAATGCAGGAGTGCCGATGGGATGTTATTTTCTGACCCTATCTCTGATGTCCGGCATCAATGCTCCTATCGGCATCATGGGTATCATCCTGCCAATCTATACCATTATCGACATGGTAGAGACGGCAGAGAATGTCTGGTCAGACTCCTGTGTCTGCGCCATGGTGGATAAGGACTTGAAAGGATAGAGTTATTAAGGAAAAGAAAAATCCCTGCCATAGGAAGCCTTTCCTACAGCAGGGATTTTTCTATTGGGAATCATTAAGAATTACAAAGCCATCAGTCCTTAACCATTATTAACTATCAACTATCAGTTCTATCAATCGCGAACTTTCTGCTTGCAAGGAGATATTGGTAAACAAATGAATGTCATACTCCATACCAATATGCTTACCTCTATCAACATTCATTGGTTGAAAAAGGCATAGTGATAGCCATCAGACTCATAAATACGTGAGTCAGCCAAAAGCCATTCCTCATGCCCAAATCCTATCTTGTTTTCATAGGAATCCCCATACTGAGACTTTCATTCGCTTCCCGAATGTCATTCCCAGTCATGGGTATTCCAACATATTCTTGCAATTTTCTCCATATCGCAACTATTTTAATCGTAAAATAAATTCAACCCTTTGCAATCTTTCTGCATCAATTCATTTATTATAGCTTATTATATGAAATCGTATACAAGATTCCAGAGTAATTTTTCTTTTTATTATACAATGGAACATCCATATCCCAATCGTATCTAAAGTCATCGTCCGTACAGTCAGAGTTGCTTCTTCCAAACAAATTCCATCCATGAGCAATACCAGCGTCAGGACGAATACAAAGTTCCTCGTCTGCTGTTTTTATGGACATACAGCGTTCATGCTCTATATAGCCGTAATCCACAATTTCAGGAGTTATGCCAGCTATCTCCCTGATTGCATCTTCCATGAAACTGTTTCTGGCAACATTGTCTCCGTATTCTCTTTCCAAGCCAATCCTTTGATTACCATAGGCATCACCGTTAGGCTTCTTAACATAGATATTCAACGAAACTATATTGAGTTGAAGTTTTTGCTGAACATCCGCAATGAAATGGGCCAAAAGGATGCAACCCAACGGAGTGACCAAATAACGGTCAGAATAGGTCACTGAAACATTCTTTCCTCTCATACTTGGAATAATTCTATCCCATTTCTCAGATTTGTATTTCATCAACTTTTCGCACAAATTGTTGACTCTGCAATCTTCCAAGATACGAGCGTCAAACATAACAGAGCCATCATCTGCATTCATTTCTGACAAAATATCGGACGGATTAATAGGAACATATTCCATCCGAATATTACTTAAAGAAGAGAACACATCTCCATCACCCCAATTAGCATTCAAAGAGACATCGACATTTTCACCAAAATACATCTTGCTCGTTCCATCACTGAACGTTACGGCAAGTAATGGTTTCAATGATTCTTTTAGCCCAACCTTTACATACTCGAACCTGTTCTTAAACAGTGCTGCCATTAAAATAGCTTTAGACGAAGCGGAACATGACGATAACTGTATGTTCTTGTTCAAAACATAAGCCACATCAACACCAGAAAGAGAAAGTTCACTCAACAATTTTCCATAAGAAAAATCATCAAATTGCCAACTATCATACTCATTATCCACAAAGACTTTTAAAGACTTCACGTTATCATTGCGAGTAAGTTGGTAGAATTCCGTCGCAAAATCAGTTGTTACTGCGGAAGCATCAGGAATATCAGACACGATTGACTCTGGAGCTACTCTTGAATTGCGCTCCATTTCTAACCACTCTAAAGCCTTTTGACGGTTCAAGTAATTGATATACCACTGAGATCTGCGGTCAATCAAGCACTTGGTGCAAGAACGCTCACAATCACACTTCGCTAATGCTTCATAAGCTTTTTCCAACACCTTGTCTTTATACTCACGGAAAAGTGGAGAATAGCCAGCTCCCCCGAGAGCCGTATCATAAATGAAGATAGAATGACTAGCCTCATTATAACCAAAATCAATCTCTCCATCATTTACGCCCAACAATTCTGTTAGTTTTCTACTCAAGACGACACCCAATGAATATAGCATTTCACTATCTCTTACCAAGACATTTGCTGCGTCATAGAATTTAACTTCTACAAAATCTGTCTGATAACGACCAACAAGCAGAACATGTCTTCTAATAATTCTGCCATTTGCCTCACCTCCAGGACATGGAAGACCTGTAGATAAATGCTTATGACCTACAAGAATATTATCTGAGTAATCAGGACTTTGTTCATACTCCATCCTACCACAATAAGGACAAAAAGCAAAACCAAAGGTACTTCTACCTCTATTATAGAACAATATTTCAGACTCGTTTGTTGAGCACCGCACAACCATTTTGGCAGCTGAAGTCTTTTCTTGCCATGGATCCATTTTCAAAAACACAGGTTGAACAAAGCTCATCTCTCCTTGTGCTTTCATTTTTCGAGTTGGCTTTGAGCCAAATGCCACGCTGAATGCTACAGGCTCAACCACTTCTGTAAAACGTTGCTCTGTCGAAATACTCATGTCCTTAATTCCATGCATTGAATTTTCCTTGCCGCACTTAGGGCAATCGTTCAGGACATTACCTTGCCGAATAACGGTATAACCACAATGCGTACAATTTTGCAGTACGTATCTTGTCGTATTATCATCATACTTCGTCTTCATTAAAATTCCAGCAGGCTGATATATCCATTCATTCTTCACAACCTGCTTGCCAGGAGCATAGGCAGAAATAGCTTGGCTTAAATGCATAGTTGGAGAATTTTTCTCACTGTTCTTACCCAATACACATTGCACCAAACCTGTAGGTATGCCAGCACTTGGCAAGAACGAATATTCTGCCATATAAGTTAGGAGAGATGTTGAAAGAAAATTGTCCTTTTGATGCTGTACAGATCTTAATGCTGCACCATTTCCATCTTCTTCCTCTAACAATTTTATTGTTTTGTCCAAACTGTCTATGCGTGCTTGGCATAGCCCACGAATAGCTATAATATCTTTTTTCGTAGAGTAAACTGCATCACTCAACGGAATGTTGTCCAACGCAGGCCCTTCACCAAGGCCTTATATGATGCCTCAAGTTCATTTCTATTACCACCAATTATGCCATCTATGTGATTCAAGAACTTGTCATAATAGCATAGTCCATCCATTGTTACAAAGAAATCTTCCAACTTGGCCGTAACTCGTATTCCACCCTGCAATGACACGAAATCAGCAAATACCATAGCATTTACATGACGTTGGATCAACTGACGGCTTTCCAACTTCAACAAAGGTGTCTCGGTCAAATGCGTAATTGGATAATCAGGATGCTTCCATGTATTTGTACCTATAGGGTTAGGGGCGCAAAAAGTCAGAGCCAAAGCTTTTGACTCATTTCTACGACCTGCACGACCTGCACGTTGCAGATAATTAGCGGATTTTGGCGGCACATTGTTCATAACCACCTCACTAATGCCACCAATATCCACACCCATTTCCATAGTTGTAGAGCATGACAACACATTTAGATGTCCCTCATTGAACTCCTTCTCATATTTATCCAAATCTTCACGAGATTGCTGTGCAGAATGCTCAGCAGAAATAAAAATCGGTTTTTGGGCATAAACTCTCTCATGCAAACCTGTATAAACACCATGTTCTTTCTGAGAAGATAAATTCCCATCAATCCACGCAGCGATTTTCTTGTCATCCAGCTCAGCCGACTTGAATGGGAAATATGGATATTCAAATGTTGTTACAGCCTTGAATCTATCAAAGTTTTCTTTCCCTATATAGCCGTTCATTCGAGGGCTGTAGCCATGGAAGGTCACATCTACGACGACATTATCCACAGGGCAAAGGTAACCTTTTTCTATCAATTGCAATTTCACCTTTTTTCCTATCAACTCCAACATATATCCCTTGTCTTCAGTATCTACAGGGGCAAGTATGTTTGATGTCAAAAATCCCCAAGCTTTATCCAAAAGACTATTGATGATGCGAACCTTACCTGCATCAATCTGCTCAGCATCATCATAACCTAAAACAGCACAAAGAAGAAGTACTAATCTATTTTGGTCATCTTGTACTGTTCCATCCAGTCTCTGTTTCACAACTGGCCATTTACTCACAGGCTTCCCATTTACACGCTTATCAGAATCCTTTGGATAGATTTCTGACATATAGATATTCTGTGTCAAATAAGGCTTGACATCTCCTGCCATCATGTAATGTCTGCCACCACGAACAACATAGTCGATGCTGATTTTCAGAAAGTTTTGCCAATCTTCATCTTTACACCCCTTAGACAAAAGAACTTCTGGACATTTTGCCTTTTTCAAGTCAGGATATACCAATCGTACAAATCCCATGGTTTCCATAGAATTTGCTCGCTTTGGAATCCAACCAAATTGATCTATCAACAACGCTCTGAGATAAACTGTCGTGTTTTCTGCGCCATTCCCTCCACGTGCCTCATTGATATGCTTATAAAGCTTTCTGAAATCAGTATTATTTTCCAACGTCGTACTAATCTCATCAAACGATACTTCTGGTGGTGCAGGAATAACATCCTTTCCACTTTTTTTTGCTTCAAGAACATCCATTTGTGTTTGAAGTAAAGGAGGTAAGTTTTCCTTTCCCTGCGCCTTAAGATATTGGTATGCTGTTTCTTCTTCTGGCGTTAAGCCTGAAGGTTCTATTCCTTCTAGCCTCATATCAGCCATTTTATGAAAAATGCTGGCACGAATCCAAGCACGTTCTACATCTTGATTTAATCCCATAGCTGTACGAGCAGAACCTTGTCTGTTATCGGTAAAAGTTATATACTTTTTGCCTTTGTACAGAATTTCAGAATCAGTACTCTTTACCTCTTCCGCATTATCCAAGATAGTTGTGGCCAAGGCACGCCCCATCTGGGTCGCACTTGCTCGTAAATAATTAACGTGACCTAAAGAATTGCCACAATAAGGGCATAAGTCCTTGTTGTTTTCCGAATGACGCAAAGACTCAAATACAGTTGCCTTATCTGCATCATCTGGAGCAATTTCTATCTTGTTTTTCTCATGATTAAAGACATGCTTTTCCACATGAGTATGATGACGCAAACAAGGCTTAGAAGGTTTTGCGAAATAGAAAGGCGTATATCCTGCAGCTTCTTGTCTTACCCTACCGTTATCAACACTAAGATCTTCGCTTGTTATAAGATCCTCATCCGTATCAAAGAACACACCATTATCCAAATCCACTGTATTTACATGCATTCGGAATCCTTCCGATGTGCTATTTTCTCCTACGACAATCAAACCACCACATGAAGGACAGGTTGCGACCTCCAACATTTTGGATTTACAAACAGGACAATTAGTGTTCTGATAGGTAGTTAAGCTGCCTATCCCCAATCTAATCTTCTGATGTCGGCTGCACTCTGGATTCACACAAGCATACACGCCATTAATTGAACGTATAAAATAGTGGATTCTAGAAGGTAACAATGCCGCCTTTCCACCATCTGCTTTATTCAATCCATCGACTTTGTCGCCCAAAGCATTTATTACTTCAAGTGATTTTACAGTGTCTTTACTTATAACACTATCCAATTGCTTTGCAATCTGCTTGGTAGAAAGCACAGGATTGGCATTCAGTTTTTTGCGAAGTCTCTCAATATCTGCAAGAGAAATCTTTGTCCCATATTTAGCATTTACGCTTTCTATTGCCACTGTTGCTTTGGCTGCATCCATTTCTGGAACGATTCGTTTTCCACCAATCACCACGATACTATCAGCAGGCTTACCTGTTAATTGTGAGACAAACGTCTTCAATTTTTGTTCAGCAGCAGGAACGTCCTCATCACCTATTGTTGCAGATGTTACGGCAAAGTTAACCTGATCAATAGTTACCCCAAAAGCATCAAGAACACGGCGCAACTGCAACGACAATTCCGCAGCAGAAGACCCCGTATAGGTATGGGCTTCATCAAGCAAGATCCATTTCAGTTTGCCTTGTGACTTTTCCAAAATAGCTTTATCCTCAGCACGTACCAACATGTAGTTTAGCATCGTCGGATTCGTAAACAACACCTGTGGAGGGGTTTCACGAATTTGTGGACGAGTTACCAATTGAGGGAAGAACTTAGAGGTAAAACTCTCTGTTCTTTTGCTCTTTTCTGTGTCACCATTATAAATGGCATAAGTGACTTTGTTGGGAAGTGCATTACACCAGGCATGAATACGCTTTTGTTGGCTCTTCATCAAGGCATTGAGAGGATAGAGAAAGATAGCCTGAACACAATTCTTCTCATTTCTGTTTGCTAAATCTTGAAGGACAGGTATCATAAAACACTCCGTCTTTCCTGAACCAGTACCAGAGGTAACGACAATCGTTTTACCCTCACCAGACAACATTGTCTTCCAACTTTTTGTCTGATGCTTATAAGGGCAACGACTCATAGGAAATCTCATTTCCTCATCAACCTTGTCACTACCCAAAGCCTCCACGAAAGAAGGGGATAGTATATGCAATTTTGTGGCATGCTCACCAAAGGTTTCCTTGCTACTTTCCCAAGGAAATATAGATTGAAACACAGGTTCCGCCATCAAAGGTTCTTCCTTTGATAAAATATGGCGCATATATGCCTGTTCCTTGGCTTTACCTCTGAGCCAGAGAGATACCAAGGAGTCTATAAGCACTTTTTCTGCGGATGTATAGAAATCTGCGTAATTCATATCTTATCTATCTAATGTATTAATATATTTAACCGTTTTGAAGAAAATGTCGCTATATGTCTCTTTGAAATACTTTCTGTAGAAATTGACAATACGAGCAAACTCCCTATTTTCCCAAGCGAACAAATTTATGCGATTCTCTTGAAGACAAGTATTTTCTGCAGCACACATAGCAGCCTCCAACATAACCCTATATGAAGGCAACAATTTTTGACCCTGATTGTAATAAGCATTGCTCAATGAAAATTTAGCAATCGGCAAGTCTTTATTCGTATCAGACAAACCATGTATTTTTGCACAATAAGCATTGATATCTGCAATGTTAAACGCTCTTTCTGCATCAATATTACCAGAAACAAGGAAAGCCGCAAAAGCTTGCGCTATGTCTGTAGACACTGTCGAATTAAACAATTCTTGCAACAGTTCCACCAAAGACTGCATTTTTCCAAACATTATAGGCTGTATTGCTTCAGGAACACTTGCCAAAAATTCATCAATACATTCCTCCCAAATTTTGGCAGGAATCCAATGAATTGCAACAACCATCTCTTGCTCAAACCTATCAATATCTTGCAACAAGACATCCTTGTACTCGTTAAGCCACATGGCAATGACAAACTTTGCCAACAATTTGGAGTTGCGCCCAAGTGGCTTTAATCCATTATACGTTGGGAAAGGCAAATTATATCGACTACAGATGTCAAATGCCTTACATACACCTTTCCAATGTTTGCCCATCATGACATCCTCATTTTTCAAAGCCTCATACCAATCTTTTGTATTGCTTGAAGAACGTGCAGCTCTTTCTTGTTTATCGAAATCATAAGCCTCCCTATTGTAATATTTTGGAATCATCCTACGCTTTGCCTCTGGACCCGAAAATACAACGACCTCTTGTTGATTAAAGTCATCTGGGAATGTGAACAGATTCTCAGAATTATCTAATCGCTCCAATTTTACAACAAAGAAGTCTTCTGATGAAAGTTCATCTCCAACAGGAAACGCATAAACTTCGCCATCATAGAGAAAATCATCAGTATCTTCTTCTGTGCTGTCGATGACCCTTATTTTTCCGTCTTCAATGGTTGACTCCAATACGAATTTTCTAATGAATATCTCTGTACCATAAATATTCATGGCTACGGAACTGGAACGGTCAAAACTATTAGCTCCATACAGATTAAACATGCGAACAATAAGGTCATTATAGTCAGCGAGAGATACCAACCCATCTATCACCTTACTGCGCAAATGTTTCAACAAGCTATAATCTTCAACCTTATCAGAAACGTATGACACATCTATATTGCGTTTTTTACCATAACAACCATGGCTTACAACACAAAAGTTTGTCAAGTTTGCCAATGAAACAATCTTTCCATTTGGTACGATATTTCCTTGTATATCCGTAACAGTCACTCCATCAAAAGGAATGGCTATGGACAAACGCAAGGTTGGATTCCCAGCACAGTAAAGGCTGAATTCACATACCGATGGTGTAAACTTACTGTCTTTACTTCGTTTAACCATCCATTTGTTAACTCCTAATTGCGTAATATCAACTCCATCCTGCATATTAATTTTAGGAAGCATATCTACACCACACGAGCAAATGATGTTCGTAGAGAAGACACTTTCATTATCAGAAGTAAACTTCAATTTTCCTATTGAATAGAATGTTTCCGTAACCGTATGTCCATCAGGCAACTCCACACGTATATCTACCAATCCGCAAGGAAAGACACAGGAAGACTTCAAGCTACGCCATTTTATATAGTTGTCGTTTCTGAATCTATATTTTACTGTGGAGTTGTGAACACGATTTTTCTCTTGGTCATACACACGAATAAAAGGTATAGTTGAAAGCAATTTATAGTTTGACTTTTCAACCCAAGAAATATAGTTGCCAGAAAACTCTACGGTATATGGTGTAAAGTTATTGGTCAACTTAACATCTTCACCTGTTTCAGAGTTTTGTAAATCCAACTCATCCGTAAATGCGTTATAATAGAGTTCTTTGTCACAAATGGTTATAGGCAAGGATTTGCCATTTTTCCACTCATGAGAAAATATTGCTACGTTATTCTCTGCATTGGCAGTTTCTGACATACTATAGAGATTGTCATCCAACATCTGGAATACCTGCGGATAGTAAAAGTTTGGAGGATAGCAACCTGCAATAGTCAAGAATAGTCGATCATCGTTGTCACATCTTACCTTCACCTCTACTACAGGCTCACCAGTCCACAAGATATCGCTATGCATACCCACTGTAATGCGAGTATACACAGCATACAGGACATTACCTTCTTCGTCTCTAACATTATCTTTTCTCACATACTTACCTACAAGCGTTCCTGCAACAAACACATCGAAGGAATAGCACGTAGTTATATTTAAACCTGGTATGGAATCAGACGAAATATCCTTGACAACTTCCATATTGACGTAAAGTTTTCCTTGTCCCTGTCCAAAAGTTCTGAGCTTCCAATGCAAGGACAGAGGGCGTGTTTTGCGCTGAGCTTTAGCTCGACTATATGCGGTTTCCAAAGACTTGGTAAGCTCTGCGAGCGAGACATCTGTATCATCATAAGGGAGAAGTTCTTTTTCTCCCACGATGATGGCATGGGCTATCTGCATGGAAACATCATATATGTTTTCATTTCTAAAAGCCTTACCCAAATATGAAATACAGTTAAACTGCTGTATGATAGAATTATCCACCTCATTCCAGTCAAGATTGATTGAAGACAACTCGCTCACCAACTCTTTCAAGAATTTAGAGAAATAGCCAATATTGCCACTGTTCTTAATATAGTTGACAGGAAGTCCACCTTGATTCAATAGAGTACGGAAATACTCTGTACCTTTCAAAGAATGCAGGAATGCGTACCCATGCTTCTGCAAAGCTTTTCTGGCAGCCATATACAAGTCATCCCCCAAACGCCTATGCAAGCCTATACCCATAGCAACATCCTCTTTGGATGGGATAGTCCCCCGATAGTCTCTTCGCCACCATTCAGCATAGCACAAAGCGGCTTCCTCACCATATTTGGCGAGGTCGCTTGTATGACATCTTAGCGTTTGTTTCAAAGCTTCATACTCTTCTTCTGATAGCTTGAACTTCCACAACGGCATATTCTTTTGAAGTCCTTGCATTCCACGAGTCTTCAAAATATTAAAATATGCAGTATGGCTATATACTAAATTCTCATTGTTCATTGTCAACTCATTTTAATGTTGAACCTTAACCGATCAATCTTTGTGCGCATCTTCCGCAGCAAATCTGACCTGTCCTTCATCTATAAGCAATTTATATGGCTTCCCCTCAATCTCTCCAGAATATAAAATATTTACAATTCTAACAATAGGGACTCCATCTTTACAAAACGAGGAACTCTGAAAAGCATAGCCTCCTTGCAAAGCCGCAACTTCTTCTATTTTTCCACTTTTCCATTCCCTCTCAAATCCTTGAAATCTTATTTTTGGTTCATTCATATCTTGTTTCTCCTTGTCATTTATTATTGTTATGTTTTGCCTTACCTTCATGCTGCAAATAGAACAATTGCTTCTGGCGTTCTATCTCCGTGCGAAGCTGTTCTTCTGTCGGCAGATAAGTCTTGTACTTTGTTGCAAAGAGATGGTCATTGTCTTTGAGGATGGAATAACGTGCAATATCCTTGCTCGTCTCAGAGCAAAGCACGATACCGATGGTTGGATTGTCGCCTTCCGTATGCTTCAATTCATCATACATACGGACGTACATATCCATTTGTCCCACATCCTGATGGGTGATCGCACCAAGTTTCAAGTCATATGTTGCGTAGTCAATTATGTTGGCTTCACATC
>NZ_QTXV01000067.1:0-15944 GCF_003461825.1 Prevotella sp. AM42-24
GTTTGTTCCTAAGTGACAACCTTTTTCAGGGAAGTACAATTTACATCAAATGCAACATTGCATAGCTTGGCAACGTATTGTTCCATTTCTCGGCCTTCTGCATCAGCTTGCCTTTGCAGAACGAACGGGATAGCGAGGCATTCCATACCAGATCACTGGTGTTAAACGATTTCTCGCTGTAACCACGCCTGCAATATTCCTTCAGGTCGGTAGAGAGCGAGATGCCCAGAGACAAGCGTGTCGCCACGATAAGCCAACTTCACCTTAGTGCCTGTCACCACCACGTCATCGAGGGCAACATCCCTATTGATTTTTTCTTGAGCAAAAGATACAAAAAAAAACTCTACTCGCATTCCTTTTCTAAAAATAAATGACGATTTATTTTGTAATATGCTAAAATAAATGTACTTTTGCACCTTGAATGGGGTTATACCTTATTATATTTAAGAAAAGAAACAAAATAAATAAGATAACAACAATGGAATACAACTTCAGAGAAATCGAGAAGAAATGGCACCAGAAATGGGTCGAGAACAAGACCTATAAGGTGACAGAGGATGAAAACAAGAAGAAATTCTATGTGCTCAACATGTTCCCTTATCCATCAGGAGCTGGTTTGCACGTAGGTCACCCACTTGGCTATATCGCCAGCGACATCTATGCTCGCTACAAGCGTCTCAATGGCTATAACGTGTTGAACCCTATGGGTTACGATGCTTATGGTTTGCCTGCTGAGCAGTATGCTATCCAGACAGGTCAGCACCCAGAGGTAACTACCGTAGCCAACATCAACCGCTACCGCGAGCAGCTCGACAAGATTGGCTTCTCTTTCGACTGGGACCGCGAGGTTCGCACCTGCGATCCTAAGTATTACCATTGGACTCAGTGGGCTTTCCAGAAGATGTTCAACTCTTTCTTCTGCAACGGCTGTCAGAAAGCTCAGCCTATCGAGAAGCTCATCAAGCGTTTCGAGGAAAAAGGTTCAGAGGGCTTGAACGTGGCTCAGAACGAGCAGATTGACTTCACTGCCGAGGAATGGAACAGCTACAACGACGTGAAGAAGCAGCAGATCCTGATGAACTACCGCATTGCTTACCTCGGCGAGACGATGGTAAACTGGTGCCCAGGATTGGGTACTGTGCTTGCCAACGACGAGGTAGTAAACGGCGTAAGTGAGCGTGGCGGTTATCCTGTCATTCAGAAGAAGATGCAGCAGTGGTGCTTGAGAACATCTGCTTACTCTCAGCGTCTGCTCGACGGTTTGGAGACCATCCAGTGGAGCGACAGTATCAAGGAAACCCAGAAGAACTGGATTGGCCGCTCTGAGGGTACAGAGGTAGTATTCTCTGTAAAGGACAGCGACGTGAAGTTCACCATCTTCACTACCCGTGCCGATACCATGTTTGGTGTTACCTTCATGGTGCTGGCTCCAGAGAGCGAATATGTTCAGCAGGTAACTACTGCCGAGCAGAAGGAAGAGGTGGAGAAATATCTGGACTACGTGAAGAAGCGCACCGAACTTGACCGTATGGCTAACCACAGCGTAACAGGTGTATTCTCAGGAAGCTACGCTATCAACCCATTCACCGGTGAGGCAATTCCAGTATGGATTTCAGAATATGTATTGGCTGGATATGGTACAGGTGCCATCATGGCTGTACCTGCTCACGATAGCCGTGACTATGCCTTTGCCAAGCACTTCAACCTGCCTATCATTCCTCTTATCGAGGGTGCTGATGTTTCAGAGGAGAGCTTCGATGCCAAGGAAGGTATCGTAACCAACTCACCTGTAGCAGGCAAGAGCAGCATGGATGGTTTCTCCCTGAACGGACTCACCGTAAAGGAGGCTATCGCAGCTACCAAGAAGTTTGTTACAGAGAAGGGCATCGGTAGAGTAAAGGTAAACTATCGTCTCCGCGACGCTATCTTCTCTCGTCAGCGCTACTGGGGTGAGCCATTCCCTGTATATTACAAGGACGGAATGCCACAGATGGTTCCAGAGGAGTGCCTGCCTCTCGAATTGCCTGAGATTGAGACCTATAAGCCAACAGAGACGGGTGAGCCACCATTGGGTCGCGCTAAGAAGTGGGCTTGGGATGCAGAGAAGAAAGAGGTGGTTGACAAGAGCCTCGTAGATAACAAGACTGTATTCCCACTGGAGCTCAACACCATGCCAGGTTTCGCAGGTTCTTCTGCTTACTATCTCCGCTATATGGATCCTCACAACGACGAGGCACTCGTAAGCAAGGAGGCTGATGAGTACTGGCAGAACGTAGATCTCTACGTAGGTGGTTGCGAGCATGCTACCGGTCACTTGATTTACTCTCGTTTCTGGAACAAGTTCCTCTTCGACCTCGGCGTAAGTTGCAAGGAAGAACCATTCCAGAAGTTGGTGAACCAGGGTATGATCCAGGGCCGCTCTAACTTCGTTTACCGCATCAACAGCGATGACCACGATAAGGCTCCTGTATTCGTAAGCTTGAATCTGAAGAAAGATTACGACGTAACTCCTATCCACGTAGATGTAAACATCGTAAGCAACGATGTATTGGATATCGAAGCATTCAAGGCTTGGCGCCCTGAGTATCAGAACGCTGAATTCATCCTGGAGGATGGCAAGTACATCTGTGGATGGGCTATTGAGAAGATGTCTAAGAGTATGTTCAACGTGGTAAATCCAGATATGATCGTCGAGAAGTATGGTGCTGATACCCTGCGTCTCTACGAAATGTTCTTAGGTCCTGTAGAGGCAAGCAAGCCTTGGGACACCAACGGTATCGACGGTTGCCACCGCTTCCTGAAGAAGTTCTGGGGCTTGTTCTACGAGAACCGCACCGACAACTTCCTGCCATGCGATGAGGCAGCAAAGCCAGAGAGCCTGAAGAGCGTTCACAAGCTCATCAAGAAGGTAAGCGAGGATATCGAGAAGTTCTCTTACAATACTTCTATCTCAGCCTTCATGATTGCCGTGAACGAACTCGGTCAGCAGAAGTGCCACAACAAAGAACTCCTGACAGATCTCGTCATCCTCATCGCTCCATTCGCTCCACACATCGCAGAAGAGTTGTGGGCAGCACTTGGCGAGCAGGGCAACGTTTGCGATGCAGCATGGCCTAAGTATGATGAGCAGTATCTGAAGGAGAACGATATGCAGCTCACCATTTCCTTCAATGGTAAAGCTCGCTTCCAGATGACATTCCCTGTGGATACTCCTAACGAAGAAATCCAGAAACAGGTATTGGCAGACGAGAAGAGCCAGAAGTACTTGGAAGGATTCAACGTGCTGAAGGTAATCATCGTACCGAAGAAGATTGTCAACGTCGTATTGAAGAAATAATAATATAGATAGGGATTGATAAATTCCTCTATAGAAATAATAAAACACATCGGGAAGAATCACCAGAAAATCTCCCGATATGTTTTAAAGAATGACGTGAGGAAATAAAGAAAGACTCCCTAAGTTTTTCCTAAAACCTCACGTTATTTTTTCATCTTCTCCGTTTTATGCATTTTTATGCAGGAAATATAATATTAAAAAGTTAGAATAATATGCAAATAGCAATCAGTCAAACAATAAAGAATGAGGTCAAAGACTACTTCTACATTACTTTAGGCCTCTTGATTTACACCTTTGGATGGACGATATTCTTGCTTCCATACCAGATAGTAACAGGTGGCGTAACGGGTATTGCTGCTGTCATCTACTATGGCACGGGGATACCTATCTATTTGTCGTATTTTCTCATCAATGCCGCCTTGCTGCTTGCAGCTCTGAAAATATTAGGATTCAAATTCATGGTGAAAACGATCTATGCCATCATCATGCTATCGGTATTCTTAGCTTTGGCGCAAGACTGGATGATTGGTGAAAATGGAAAGATGGTACAGGTGCTGGGAGAGGGACAGGATTTCATGTCACTCATCATCGGCTGTCTGTTTACAGGATTATCACTCGCCGTCGTCTTCCTGCATAATGGTAGTACGGGTGGAACGGACATCATCGCTGCCATCGTCAACAAATATCACAACATCTCGCTGGGACGAGTGCTCATCTTTGTGGATCTCCTCATCGTGGGCAGTTCCTTCTTCGTCTTCAATGCCAAACCAGATTTCACTACGATTGATGCAGTAAGAAAGGTAGTATTCGGCCTCTGTACGATGGTAATAGAGAACCTGGTGCTCGACTATGTGATGAATGCCAAGCGAGAGAGTGTACAATTCATGATATTCAGCAAGAAATATCAGGAGATAGCCAATGCCATCGGTATGCAGATGGATCATGGCGTAACCATTCTCGATGGTCACGGCTGGTACACGGGTGATGAGATGAAAGTGCTCTGTATCTTGGCTAAAAAGAACGAAAGCGTCACCATCTTCCGTATCGTGAAAATCATCGACCCGAATGCCTTTGTCAGTCAGAGTGCCGTCATCGGTGTATATGGCGAGGGATTCGATGAAATGAAAGTGAAAATCAAAGATAAAGACATCAAGCAGTTGAAATAACTGCTTGAATGTAGAGTCTTCAATATAGATTTGATATCAAGTTATTAATATCCATTTGAGAAAATAAAAATTATGAAGATAGTATTTGCAACAAATAATCAGCATAAACTCCAAGAAATCCGTGATATTTTAGGCAGCAACTATGAGGTAGTATCCTTGAAGGAAATAGGATGCGATGTAGATATTCCTGAAACTGGTAACACATTGGAAGAGAATGCTTTACAAAAGGCACAATATATCTACGACCACTATCATATCAGCTGTTTTGCCGATGATACCGGCTTGGAAGTAGAAGCTCTTGATGGTGCCCCTGGTGTTCATAGTGCCAGATATGCAGAAGGTACAGATCACGACAGCGAGGCAAATATGGCCAAGTTGTTGAGAGAACTGGCTGGCAAAGAAAATCGTCAGGCCCGTTTCCGCACGGTTATCTGTTATATTGAGAAACAAGATGTATGTCCTTGTGGCTGTACCAGTATCAAGAAGGTACACCAATTTGAGGGTATTGTAAATGGTCGAATCGCCACAGAGAAGCATGGCACAGAAGGTTTCGGCTACGACCCTATCTTCGTACCAGAAGGCTACGACAAGAGTTTTGCTGAATTGGGCGAAGAAATCAAGAATGGTATCAGCCATAGAGCAAGAGCCGTGGCAAAATTGGCAGAGTATCTGAAAAAATAGAAATGATCAACTCGCTTTCGATATTAATCCCTACATATAATAATGTATGCTTTGAGCTTGTAAAAACCTTGCAGGCTCAAGCTGCGTTATTGTCAGACTTCGAGTACGAGATACTGGTAGCAGATGATGGAAGTACAGATTTATCTACCATAACAGCCAATCGCAAAATCAATGAGATAGAGAACTGTCGCTATATCGAAAGAGAGAAAAATGTGGGAAGATCAGCTATCCGTAATTTTTTAGCAAAAGAAGCCAAATATGAATGGTTACTGTTTATTGATAGCGATTTACATATTGACAATACAGATTTCGTTAAAAAATACTCTTTAGCCGAAGGAAAGATAATTGTTGGAGGATTGAAAATTGGAGGAAATCCACAAACTTTGGTCAACAATCTGAGATACCAATATGAAAAGGCATGTGAAAAAGACCATGATTATCTCCATAGAATAAAGAATAGAGATAAGGAATTCCGTACTACCAACTTTCTCATATCCAAGACCGTCATTCAAGAATGTCCTTTTGATGAAAATTTCAAGTATTACGGATATGAGGATGTCTTGTTAGGCAAAAGTCTCTCTTCAAAAGGTTATCATATCAGCCACATAGACAATCCTATATTGCTGGACGAATATGAAACTAACTATCAGTTTATCAACAAGACAGAAGAAGCTTGCCGAACACTCTTTCAGTTCAGAAACGAACTGAAAGGTTACTCCAAAATACTTGATTATGCAAGAAAAATAAAAAAACTGCACCTTTATTCAATCTGCCAAAAACTTTATCCGCTGCTCAGCCTACCAATAAAAGCTAAGCTTACAGGCAATAAACCCAGCATTTTTTGGTTTAATATATATAAACTATTATATTATATACATCTATATTAAAATATATAAACATAGCGATATTTAAATATGAGCAAAAAGATATTGACAATCATCCTATTCCTGATAGTTCAGGTAGTAGTTTTCCATTCGCAGGCAGCCATTGGAGACTGGAAAGCCTATATGGCATATCATGATGTGCAGGAAATAGAACAAGCTGGAAACCTTGTGTTTGTACAGGCTTCCAATGGTCTCTATATCTATAACAAGAATGACCAAAGTATCCAGACATTCAGCAAGGTAGATTATCTCAGCGATTGCAATATTTCTCATATCGCTTACAATAAGAGTACCAAGCGTCTTGTTATTATTTATTCTAATGGAAATATTGACCTCATGAACATCAATAATTATGAGGTTACTAATCTCTCTGATTATTACAATACTTTCATATCCGAAGACAAGACGGTCAATAACATTTATACATACGGCAACTATGCATACCTTAGTACTGGATTTGGCATAGTGAAACTTAATGTTAGCAAAGCTGAAATTAGTGATACATACAATCTTGGTTTTAAAGTTGACTGGTGTGAAATTAATGGCAATAAGATTTATGCTTATAGCCAAACTAATGGTAAATACACAGCTTTACTTTCAGATAACTTATTGGATAAAAATAAGTGGAACAAAGAAGGAGGTTACAGCGCAAAGGTTGAAGAAGATAAGAGCGAACTGAAACAGTTAGTTAGCACGTTGAATCCTGGAGGTCCAAAGTATAATTACTTTGGCTGCATGCGCTTTACTAATAATCAATTATATACATGCGGAGGTGGTTTCTCTTATATGGAATTTTCAAGACCAGGATGCGCACAGGTATTAAAAAATGATACATGGCAAATCTTCGAAGATAATTTAAGTACAAAAACTGGTTATAGATATATAGATACAGATAATTTAGACATCGACCCATTAGACCCAAACCATGTGTTTGTAGGAGGAAGAACTGGTATCTATGAATTTCAAGATGGTAAGTTTGTAAACAACTATACCATAGATAATACTAACAATATATTGCAAGCAGCAAGCACAGTGAAAGATCCTACCCAATATAAGAATTATGTAATAGTAAACGCCTTGAAATATGACAAGGAAGGTAATCTCTGGGGATTTAACAGTATTAGTCCCTCAACTTCACTATTTGCCTATACAAAAGACAAAGAATGGGTATCTCACCATAAATCTGAGTTTATGTATTCTGATAATACTTCTCTTGAAAATGTAAACAATATCATAGAAGACAGCCGTCGTCTTCTATGGTTTGGAAACAATCATTGGGATTTCCCATATCTATATTGTTATCAACCATCTACAGATGCTGCAATATGTTACAAAAAATTCACGAATCAAGATGGAACAGAAATAGCTGTTGGTTACGTAAGAGCTATTGCAGAAGATAATAAAAACAATATTTGGGTTGGTACTTCAGCAGGTCCTTTAATGCTTGAAGCTTCACAGATTACGAAAGATTCACCTGTTTTTACACAGGTAAAAGTACCTCGTAACGATGGAACCAACTATGCAGACTACTTATTAAGTGGGGTGGATATTACATGCATAGCAATCGACAAAGCCAATAGAAAATGGTTTGGAACAAGCGGTAATGGTGTATATCTTATCAGTGATGACAACATACAACAGTTACAGCATTTCACTCGTTCCAATAGCCCCTTATTATCAGACGACATCGAATCCATAGCCATTAATACGGAAAGTGGAGAAGTATATTTTGGTACAAACCTTGGTCTGTGTTCCTATCAAAGCGATGTCAATTCCATCAATGAAGAGATGAACAAAGATAATGTTTGGGCATATCCTAATCCTGTTAAACCTGATTATACTGGACTCATAACCATAATAGGATTGACGAATAAAGCAGACATTAAAATCGTCACATCTAATGGAGTACTTGTCAATAAAGGCACAAGCAATGGTGGAATCTACCAATGGGATGGAAGAGACCTAAAAGGCAAGATGGTAACAAGTGGCATCTATATGGTAGAAACAGCAACCAGCGATGGAAGCAAAGGTACGGTTTGCAAAATAGCAATCATAAGATAATCATGCAGAGAAAAGTTTGGATAGATAATTTAAGAGGATTCTGTATGCTCGCTATTTTACTTGATCATACAGAAATATACTATACAGGAGAAAATGTTATTGACTACAATCTATATGTAGCCAACGTACTCATTGTATTCTTCATTTTATCTGGATATCTCATGTATAAGGCTACTTTCAATATAAAGCATAAATTACATTCCATTTTTAGAACTCTTTTTATTCCATACATCATCTTTACCACAGCTATGTATATTCCTAAGAATATCATTCATAGTAACGGAATTGACTTTGTAGAAATGACAAAAAACATACTGATGGGGCAAGCTTCATGGTTTATTGCGGCCTTGATCATAGCAGAATTGATATTTTCAATAGGAATATGGATAAGCAAGAAAAAAAATATACCATTAGCAATAATGGGAGTCCTCGGTTTCGGACTATCTATTTACTTATCCTCTAAAAATCAGACTTATTTTTGGCAATTAGACAATGCCCTACAAGCATTACTCTTCCTTTATATAGGATATTTTTACCATCAATATGAATCTATTATTAATACCATCAACAAGATGCCATATACATTATTATTATTTCTATTATTAATAGGTATAAAAATATATGAATACAACATTCAAATGGATATGTTGATATGGCATATTCATATCACTAATTATCCTATCTTTCTCATTGATAGCATGATCTTTAGTCTAATGGCTATACAATTATTCCAAGTTTTACCGCCCATCAAGTGGCTCAGTTGGATAGGAAGGCATTCCATTGTATATTATTTCCTTTGTGGAGGGATACCATTAATAACCAGTAAACTCTTACATTACATAGGATTAAACTATGGCGAGAATTATCTCTATATCTTGCTGGCTTTTTCTTGTGTTTGTGTAATAACTACTCTTATCACTTATTTCATTTATAAATATATACCATCAATTACTGGAAAATATGAATAGAATTATTAAATTAAGTCCATGGGCTTTATTGGCAATTATATCATTTATAGTAATATTTGCTTGTTCATTTTATGCACATACAAATTATCGGGTATTTGCTTACGACCAAGATATATTTTATGTAATTGGCAGAAATTGGGCAGAAGGAAAACTCCCGTATGTAACAGCATGGGACAGTAAAGGACCTTTTATTTTTTTCTTCAATATGTTAGGCTACCTTATAACTAAGAGTGATATTGGAGTAGTTCTTTTGGAATCTATCAATTTCACATTAGTTTCATGGTGCAGCTACTTTTTATTAAGCAAATATTGTTCTAAAAAAACATCATTTATATATACCTTGTTTTTCATCGCAAGCCATATAATCATCAATAGTGGTGGAGACCAGGTAGGAGATAGTAACCTATTACTTTCCGTCATTTCCATATTTCTGGTTTATAACTGGAGCAGAAAATATCAAGACGGTATAATAGAGCATCCATGGAAGTACACTTTTATTTATGGTTTATTCTTTGCATCATGCCTACTTTCTCGCCTAACAAATGCCGTAGCCATTTGCGCAAGTATTCTTGCTATAGTTAGCATATTAGTTTATCATAAAAAATGGAATAACTTAATAAAAAATAGCATAGCCTTTATTGCAGGATGTTGTACTTTTGCACTTCCTTTTATTATTTACTTCAACATACATAACGCATTATCAGACATGTGGTATGCCACATTTCTGTATAATATAGAGTATGCTATGCACTCTCAACCATTTGCAATAACAGAAACACATTTCCCTCTCATATATTTTATCTTCTACAATATATCCATTCTATCAGTTTTATTATCAGCCATTATAGCTATCATCTGTAATACAAGAAAAAAAACAGCTTATATTTGGGGATTTATAGCAATCTGTACTATAGGTTGGATTATCAAGAGCTATGCAAATGCGAATTATACTATTTCATTTTTACCTATTCTGTTTGTAGCTTTCATTGAGTTATCCACACTATATAAAACAGACAAAAAGAAACTGTACCTTGCCGGTATATACATGATAAGTATAGTTATCCTCATAGGAACAAGTAATTATATACGAACAACTATGTACTACGAATCTATTGCCAGAGAAATGAGAAAAGATGCACAATATCAAATAGACATGATAAATAACATTCCTAAAGAAGATTCCTTTATTATCTATAATGGATTGCCTTATGTATTTGCCACCCAAAATATCCGCCCTTATTATCCATATTGGATATGCCAAGATTGGGCTATAGATAACGGAATGTCCTTACGTTCCAAAGTAAGAGATTGTTATGCTAAAGGGGATGTCAAATGGATTATCGCTTATGATTATGAGCACAGCCATATCAAAGACATTTTACTTGACAGATATTCTATTTCTAAAAAAGACAAAAAAAATAAACTTACATTATTCAGATTAAAATGAGTAATCTAAACAAACTTTTGAATAGCAATAAAATTCTAAAAACATGGTGTACTATTTATGCCATGTTTTTAGTCATAAATATAGGTATCTCCTTATTCAATAAGGAATATTTACATAGTTCTTGCTTTGCAGATTTGTTTATCAATTATCAAGGAGGTTTTGTACGACGAGGATTACTTGGTGATTTTTTACTATACTGCTATCATCAAAACATAGATCCATATACAATAGCCATCAGTTTATCTTTTATATCTTATGGAGTTATCACCATATATATGTTGTACCAATTCTATAAGAGACAATATAATATCGGACTTCTCTCTATCACATTTCTATTAGGTGGATTTGGCGCAAATGGTTTTGAGTATTACAGAAGAGACTTCATCATCATAGTCATTTTTTTGGCAGTAATGCTTCTTTGGAAGAAAATTAAGCTATGGAAATGGCTTATCATTGGTAATATTCTTTTTGTCTTTACCATCCTATGTTATGAACCATTTATTTTCTTCGGAATACCTTTTGCAATATTACTCACTCACTTAAAATCCAAAAACTGGTTAAGATCCATCAGTTCTTGGATTCCATCATACATTACATTTTTTATGACATGTCTCTATTCTGGAGGACAACATGTCTATGATGCTATATGGATGTCAACTAAAGGCTTCTTAGAAGAACCCGGCGTTATGAGCTTTCTGTTGGATAAAAGTACAGATGTCATGCTTTTCCATTTACATATCAACTTTCTAAATGGAGCTTCCTCTACACCTTCTTTTTTAGTCAACATGATTGTAATCAGTTGTATGATTTACTTTTATGTCAATGCTACAGCCATATATAGTCAAGATACAAAAGTTAGACATCAACGCTCATACCTATTACTTCTTTTAGTATTTAGTATGATCTGTCTGACACCTATGTTTACAGTACTTTCCATTGATTATGCACGCACATTTACCTATGCAGCCATCAGTTCATATATCATTTTCTTTACTCTCAAAGAAGAAGAACTTCAATCAATATTCCCTACAAAAGCCTATTATATAAGTAATAAGATATTAAGCACTTGTGATAAATATATCAAACCCACCAAAGGAAAGATACTATTTATCATGATGTTCGTCGGATTATCCCAATGCACAGGTATGGGATTTATAGAGTCAGTAAAATCCGGACAAATCGGAACTATCCTACGAATTATCTACCATCATTTTCTCTAAGCTTGTTTAATCAAGTGTTTTACTTTCATTTTTAAACTCCAAGGAAGCATTTGGGCAAAAAACTGAATCATATCAAATATTCTAAAACTGATACTATTTCTTATACTCTTAAGCAAGGAAGTATTATTATATTGGAACTGCAGGAGAACTTGACAAAGTTCTCCTTTATCTTTCTTGTCATCCACATAAGTTTGTAATTGAACAGGAAGTTCATTTTGCCAGTTTTTTTTTCTGATAATGGCAATAATATGTCCATTATCCATCCTTTTCGTCTCTACTGAGGCAAATCCATCCAACAACTCAGTCACATTGACATGATGAGCTTTATTCCAAATATAGAGTTTTCCATTTCTTTCATCCACATTATATTGATGGAATCCTTTATATTTCTCCATCTCGGCTTCATTTGGATGATGATTCAGATAAAGAATACCGCCCTCACGCAAAGAAATCAAAGACTCTATGATACCCTTGACAGGAGCTGACGAATGATCCAGCGCATTCTGTATGGTAATCAATGAAGCATCATGATTCTGTATAAACGCTGAAAGATATTCAGACATACCAAACTCTATCTTCGGTAATTGTCTTTTACTTTTCTTTAATATATGATTGAAATGAAAAGCAAGAGGATCAACATAATGTATGTCTAATGGAATAAGTTGACCATTTTTCTCTATTTTATCGCCAATAGCATAACTCATTCCGCACCCCACATCATACACTTTAGGTTGCTCAAAATTCAAGAGAAAATCATTCGCATCAAAACCTTCTAATTCTATCTTTGAACCATAGTTAGCCCATCCCATCATTCCTCGAAATGTATGAGACCATCTATATACATTATTCCAAAATGCTATTTCGTATGATATTCCATCAAGCCACTTTCCTGAGATGACCGTTTGATTACTATTGATTTCCATTCTATCTTGCTTAAAAAGTTATTAGACTGCAAAGATAACTCTTTTTATTTTTTTACTTAAACAAAATTGAAAAAAAATATCTATATATCAATTATTATTTGTATTTTTGCATCTATGAAGTTGAGTATCATCATACCTGTTTATAAAACCCAAGATACTCTGGACAGATGTTTACAGAGTGTTTTACAGCAATCATTCACCGACTATGAGATTATTCTCGTAGATGATGAATCTCCTGATGACTGCCCCAAACTTTGTGATGAATATACACAGAAAGATGAAAAAATACAAGTTTTTCATAAGAAAAATGGTGGTTTGAGTGATGCTCGAAATTTTGGAATAAGACAAGCAAAGGGTGAATATATCACCTTTATTGATAGTGATGATGCCATTGCTCCCAACACGCTTCAACATATCATGGATGAATTGACAGCTTATCCACAGGTAGATATTCTCGAATATCCTATATTGGAAAGGGTTGGAAACAAACATAAGGAGCATCTGCTTACGTTCGCACCTAAAGTATATCAAAATCCTATTGATTATTGGCTTGCAGAACGCACATATTTGCACACCTACGCTTGCAACAAAGTATTTAAACGTAATTTATTTGAAAAAGTTTTATTTCCCCAAGGAAAAACTTTTGAGGATGTTCTAACTATACCAAAGCTAATAGGAATAGTTCCCTTCCATAACAATGAATACGTAAAACCTGTTATTCGGATTACCGATAAAGGACAATACTTATATTATTGGAACAGTAACAGCATTACAGCTAAAGCAAAAAGCTACGATTTCCAGTGTTTATACGAAGGACATAATAGGACTTTGTTATATGTATTTGAAAAAATAGCAGACAACAAAGATCTAATTATCAAATACCAATATCCCATACAAGAGTTTATGGTTCAAATACTGAATATGCTCTTATATATCTACGAGTTATCAGGCAAATATGAAGATAATCCACCAGTTATCCACTATGTTGAAAAACTTGGTAAAGTGGTGAAAATCAAAGATTTAAAACTCAGATTATTAAACTTATTAGGTTATCATAACTTATGCAGACTCAACAGAATTATACACAGAATTTACAGGCACCGATAGTAAGTTTCATCGTTACTACTTACAATTTGCCTATCGATTATATCAAGGAATGTCTCGACAACATTCTACAACTCTCCCTGAATCCTAAAGAGAGAGAAATTATTCTCATTGATGATGGTAGCGATATCTGTCCTTTGAATGACTTGGCAGAATATCTGCCAAATATCATCTACCTGCGCCAACCTAACCAGGGCGTAAGCGTAGCACGCAACTATGGTATGAAAATCGCTACTGGAAAATATATCCAGTTTATTGATGGTGATGATTATATCCTAAAAGCAGCTTATGAACACTGTCTGGATATCGTGAGATACCATCAACCAGATATCGTCACATTCAATTACTGCAAAAATAATAAGAATATAGAGCCTTCATACGAATTGCCGACACCTGTTACTGGTACAGATTTTCTTAACAATAACAACCTCCATGGTGCTGCATGGTCGTATATTTTCCGCCACAGTATCGTTGGAAGCCTGCAGTTTACTCCAGGTATCGTTTATGGAGAAGATGAGGAATTTACTCCTCAACTCTTCTTGCGTGCAGAAAGGATTTTCAAGATCAATACTGAGGCTTATTTCTATAGAGACAACAAAAATTCGGTAAGCCATCAATATCATAAGGAGAAAATTCAGCTGCGTATGGACAATAGCATGGAAGTCCTTTTACATCTTCAGCAACTGTTGGACAAGATACCTGTAGCTGAGCGCCAGGCCCTAAACCGCCGTATCGCACAACTCACAATGGACTATCTGTATAACAATATCCGTCTGAACCATTCTCTGATCAGTTTGAATAAATGTATCAAGCAGCTGAGATCACATGGACTATATCCGCTTCCTGACAAGGATTATACCAAGAAATATACGATGTTCAGAAAAGCTATCAGTACCTACGTAGGAAGAATCGGACTTTTACTTTTCATTAAGAAATAAACAAGTTTTCTACTTATCATAATAAAAGTGCCCATTTTTTTAATATTTTAGACAAAACTGATAGTTGATCGAAAAAATGAAAATTCTACTTTTAGGCGAATATAGCAATGTTCATGCCACGCTTGCCGAAGGACTTCGCAAGTTGGGGCATCAGGTCACCGTTTTGTCGAACGGTGACTTTTGGAAAAATTATCCACGAGATATCAACCTGGTAAGAAAGCCGGGAAAGCTTGGCGGAATGCTTTATTTAGCCAAGTTATTAACAAATGTGCATAAACTACGTGGATATGATATTGTACAACTCATCAATCCAATGTTTTTAGAATTAAAAGCAGAGCGCATCTTCCCTATCTACCGCTATTTACGCCGACATAATAAAAAGATAATACTGGGTGGATTTGGCATGGATTATTATTGGGTAAATGTATGTTGTAAAGATAAACCTCTGAGATACAGTGACTTCAATATCGGTGATGAATTACGGACCAATGCTGATGCGCTGAAAGAAAGAAAAGACTGGCTTGGAACGGAAAAGGAACGTCTCAACAAGATGATAGCGGAAGATTGTGATGGAATCGTAACGGGACTCTATGAATACTGGGCATGTTATCAACCAAGTTTTCCACAGAAAACTACATTTATCCCCTTTCCTATCCATACTTATCCACAATATTCCAACATTTCTGATGACATCCCTAAAAAGATAAAACTATTCATCGGTATCAGCAAAAGCAGAAGCGAATATAAAGGCACCGACATCATGCTCAAGGCTGCACAGGCCATTGCTCAGAAATATCCCGATCAGGTAGAACTTCGTGTGGCGGAAGGTGTACCATTTGCTGAATATGTAGAAATGATGAATGGCAGCGATGCTATCCTCGACCAGCTCTACAGTTATACTCCAAGTATGAATCCGCTGGAAGCCATGGCAAGGGGGATTATCTGCATCGGTGGTGGTGAGCCAGAAAATTACGAGATTATACACGAGGATCATTTACGCCCTATTATCAATGTGCTTCCCCATTACGAAAGCGTATATCAGGCACTGGAACATCTTGTATTGTATCCAGAACTCATTCCGTTGCTCAAGCGGCAAAGTATTGAATACATCAGCAAGCATCACGACTATATCAAGGTTGCTAAAAGATACGAGGATTTCTATCAGGAAAAGTCAAACAGATATGTCAAACCGTAGTAAAGAAAGCTATCAAGAAG
>NZ_QTXV01000068.1:0-15785 GCF_003461825.1 Prevotella sp. AM42-24
AAGTTGATTTATACTGTGTCAACTTTTTCTAGGACAAGACAACTTCTCATGCATACTGAATACAAATCCACTTCGCAAAGAAGCGGTCGCTTACTAAATAACCATTAGGAGTCTTGCTTACCAACTGCTTATCCACCAATGCCTTCAACGCAGTTTTCACGCTGCTCGTAGCAGGAAGCTGATGGGATCTGATAAACTGCTGGCTCAAAGGCGAACTCACCAGTCCCTCTCGAGCTATTGCCAATAGAAGCAACTGCTGATTCTCCGTAAGCCAGGCACAATAGTTCTGATAAGCCATCGCCTGTTCATCTATCAACTCCTGAACCACCTCATCTACCAATGACTTCGTAATCTCAGAAGAACCATGCTCATAAATGCCATGCAATATTGCCTGCACATACCACGTTACACAATCCGACTGCTGATAGATATAAGAAAAGGTGGATTCATCTATTGACCTGTGCTGAGAGGACAGAAGACGATTGGCAAATTCCAAATACACCTGCTCTTCGATACAAGGCAAAGACAACACCAAAGAACTCTGGAAGAAAGGACGGTTGGCAGACAGAAACATCTCCTGCATCATGTGCTGCTGACTGCCAGAAAATACGAAATATACATTTGGCAAGAACTGGATATAAGAACGGATCATTGCCTCTACCCCATCCTCAGGATAGTTTAATATCTGCTGAAACTCATCTATGGCGATGTAGCAGCGCTTACCTGACTGCTTCAAATACTCAAATATTCGCTTCAAACTCTCCTTACCCTCACTCGGCTTTAAATCTAAAGAAAAAGTAGGAATTCCTGTCAGTTCATCTATCGTCAAAGTAGGTCGCCAACTACTGAAGAACTCCTGAACTTTACGAAGGGCCGATTGAGAAACCGTATCAAGTTTTCCGATGATTTCAGAAGCCATGATTTGCACCATTTGCTCCAGGTTTTTGGTGGCAAAAATATCGAGGTAGAAACATTTCACCCCTTCATATTGCTCCTCCATCTGATGGAAAACATGATGTATCAAGCCCGTCTTACCCATACGACGAGGGGCGACAAGCGTGATGTTACGCTCATTATGCAGCGTAGAAATCATCTTCTCGGTTTCTTTCTGGCGGTCGCAAAAATACTCTGCTCCTTTATAACCATACACAACAAAAGGATTGTTCAATGTTGCCATATCTCATCATTATTCATTACACAAATAACCATTGCGCTTTTTACGCAACGCAAATTACGCAATAAAAAACGAGATAGCCAAATGTTTTCGAGATTTTTAATAATAATTACACGAAAACTGACTGCTTCAAATACGTTCTATCTCGGGGTGCGCTCTATTTTCAATACCTGATCACAATAATCTACTACGGCAGGGCGATGCGTGATGAAGATAACGGTCTTATCATGCGAAGCCAAGATATTCTGAAGGAGTTGACGCTCGGTTTCCGGATCCAATGCACTCGTAGCCTCATCAAAAAGCATGATGCTGCGATTGCGCAACAGACTTCGGGCTATGGCAATACGCTGTGCCTGTCCTTCACTCAAACCTCCTCCCTGCTCGCTGCAAACCGTATCGAGACCTTGTGGCAATTCCATCACAAAGTCGGCACAACTCGTATGCAAGGCTGCCTGCATCTCCTCATCAGTTGCATTCAACTTGCCTAATCTCAGATTATCACGGATGGTTCCACTCATCAGGGTATTGCCCTGAGGAACATATACGAAGTTGCAACGGTGGCGAGGCGACAGTTCTCCCTGCTTTTTCGACGAATGATAAATCTCTACTTTTCCATGCTGAGGACGGAGCAAGGCCAAAAGCAGACGGATCAGCGTAGTTTTTCCTGCACCCGTTTCTCCCAAAATAGCCGTACAGCTGCCCGGACGGAAATCAAAACTCAGATGATTGATGATATTCGTCTTGTCCAATGGCTGGTTCTGATACAAGATTTTTTCCTCTGGAGAAGCCTCAGCCAGCTTATAACTGTAGCAGACATCCTGCAATCGGATGCCGCAAGGCGAAGGAATCAGGATTGGCTCTCCCTGTTCCTCCAGCGGATTTTCCTCCAGTTCCATCAGTCGCTCTGCTGCCGTAAAGACACTCACGAAGGCAGGAACCAACTTGGTAAGGTTTCTTGCCGGAACCTGTATCTTATTGACCAACTGCAGGAAAGCCGTCATGCCTCCGAAGCTCAGACTGCCGGCACTCATACGAATGGCCGCCCAAAGGAAAGCCACGAGATAACCTAAGGCAAAACCGAAGTTGACTATCAGATTACTGAACACGCTAAACATCGTACGCTTCACCACGTGTCCACGCAATTCCTTCTGTGTATTCTCAAGTTTATCCACCATCGCATCATCCTTTTCCAAGGTCTTGATGAGCATACGATGCTGGATAGTTTCCTGCAGCACACTCTGCACCTTACTGTCTGAATCACGCACCTGGCGGGTCAGTTGGCGCATCTTTCCCACATAGATTTTGGAGAAAGCCAAGAAAATCGGAATCATGATGACGATAACGATAGAGAGCACCTTGTCCATCGAGAAAAGATAGAAGAAGGCACCGAGAAACATCGCTAATACGCTGAGCGTATTCGGGATGGTCTCCGTCAGGAAATTCACCACATTGCTCACGTCCGTCTCCAGTCGGTTGAGCACATCTCCCGAATGCATCTTTTCCCTACCGTGCCATTCAGAACGGAGGATACGATCGAGCATGCGCTGCTGCATACGGTTTTGCGCCTTGATGCCCAAGAGATTACGAATCCAGACAGAAGAAACATTCAGGGCGAAGTCGGCAAGAATCAGGAAGCCCATGAGAGCAACAGCCCAATAGATATCGCCTTCCACCACATGAGAAGCAACATCTATGGCACGCTTAATCGCCCAAACCTGTGCCAGACTCACTCCCACCGAGAGCAAACCCACGGAAGCATTGAGGACAGCCTGCAACTGGTTGCCCCGCCATGCCTGCCAAAGCCAAATCAGCAAGGTCTTGGCATCATACTTAAACTTTGGAACCTTGAATATCTTCATCCATCTAAGCATTTGAATTCTTCACTCTTCACTTAAATTCTTCACTCTTCACTCTTCACTTAAATTCATCTTTCCCTCTGGTCAGCGCCCCACATCAGTTTTTCTCTCAGCGTAGAGAAATAACGCTGGTTACGCTGCTTCACGATTTTGATAGAATGCGCAGCCTTGCGGATGACGAGACTGGTTTCCTCCGTCATTCGCTCACTTCTACCATCGATAGCCACGAGATAATTATGACTGCGACTCTCGATGTCCAGTTGGATTTCAGCCGTATCATTGATTACGATAGGACGGATATTCAGACTGTGCGGAGCAACAGGAGTGAGACAGAGACTTCCACTCTGCGGGATGATGATAGGTCCGCCATTGGAGAGATTATAAGCAGTAGAACCCGTAGGCGTGGTAACGATCAGACCATCCGCCTGATAGGTAACCAAGAATTCCCCATCCACATGAGTACGGATGGAAATCATGGAAGCATCATCACGCTTCAAAACGGCAATATCATTGAGGGCAAAAGGATTGCCAGCCAATACGCCGCCCCTCGCCTCTACCTGGATAACCGCATGTTCCTCTATCTGGCATTCCCCTGCATAGAGGCTGTCCAGTGCAGTCTCTATTTCGCTTGGCAACACATCAGCCAGGAATCCCAATCGGCCCATGTTGATACCGATGATAGGAGTTCCCTTCGCCCCCACCTTACTGGCAGCCTTGAGGAAGGTTCCGTCGCCGCCCATGGAGATGACGTAATCCACATCGAAGTTGTAATCCTCGAAGACACCCGCCACCTTCACATCCAGATGGAGGTCGCGTACGAGAAAGTCGTAATAAGCATTCTCCACATAGATCTCAGCCTTCTTCTTTTCCAGAAAAGCCAGGATAGTTTCGATGGAAACCGACTTCTTAGCCTGGTATTCATTGCCAAATATTGCAAATTTCAAATGTTGTTCTGCCATTTGTTTTGTCATTTCAATTATTATTGTTACTTTTGCAAAGGTAATAATATAAATCGAATTATTCAACAAAAAAGATAAAATTATGGCAAAGGTATATGAATTTCTTGCCAATGGCTTCGAGGAAATCGAAGGTTTGGCTCCTGTTGACATCCTCCGCAGAGGGGGCGTAGATATCAAGACGGTCAGCGTTACCGGTAGTGAATTTGTGGAAACTTCCCACGGAGTTACCATCAAGGCCGACCTCCGTTTCGAGGATGTTGAGAGTTTTGAAGATGCCGATATGCTGATGATTCCTGGTGGAATGCCGGGCAGCACCAACCTCAATGAGCATGAGGGAGTACGCCAGGCACTCATCGCCCAGCACAAGGCAGGCAAACGTGTAGGTGCCATCTGCGCAGCACCTATGGTATTGGCCAGCACAGGCATCCTCGACGGCAAGAAAGCTACCTGCTATCCTGGTTTCGAACAGTATTTCGATGCCAGCACAGAATATACAGGCACACTCTTCCAGGAAGACGGCAATGTGATTACAGGTGAAGGTCCTGCAGCCACCCTTCCTTATGCCTACCAGATATTGAGTTATTTCGTGAGCAAGGAAACCGTGGCTGCCCTGCAGGACGGAATGATGTATGATCATCTCATGAAGAGCAAGTAAAAAGAAAAATATGGATTACGTAATTATAGTAGCCGGGGGCAAAGGTCTCCGCATGGGAAGTGAGATTCCCAAGCAGTTCTTGCCAGTAGCAGGCAAGCCTATCCTGATGCGCACCATCGAGCGCTTTCATGAATACGATGAGCATCTGAATATCATCTTAGTATTGCCGGAGAGCCAGCAGGAATACTGGCACCAGCTTTGCGAGGAGCATCATTTCGATATCAAGCATCAAATTGCCAATGGCGGCGACACCCGTTTCCAGTCTTCGAAAAACGGACTTGCACTCATCCCCGATGGAGAGGACGGTGTGGTAGGAATCCATGATGGTGTGCGCCCATTCGTCTCTACCGACGTCATCAGCGAATGCTACGAGACGGCACGCGAGGAATATGCAGCCATCCCTGTCTATGCGGTGACTGAAACCTTGAGATATATTGACAAGCGTGGCGGTGGCAAGAATGTGCTCCGTGATGATTATCGCATCGTGCAGACTCCACAGACCTTTGACATCAGTTTGGCAAAACAGGCCTTCAACCAGGGTTACAAGGAACAGTTTACCGACGATGCATCCGTTGTAGAAAGTCTCGGCTGTCAGGTAGCGATGGTGGATGGAAATCGAGAGAACATCAAGATCACCACCCCATTCGACATCAAGATAGCTGAAGTATTGTTATCAGAATAAGAACAAGAGAATTCTCCTCTCTTCACTTAAAAATATGAGTAGTATTTTAGACCAAGACATCATGTTCCTGCCCGGCGTAGGACCCAAAAAGAAAGAGATACTGAGCAAGGAGCTCGGTATCAGCTCCTATGGTGACTTGCTGGAATACTACCCTTATAAATATGTAGATCGTTCGAGGATTTTCCACATCAGCGAACTCACCCCCGACATGCCTTATGTCCAGATCAAAGGCCGAATACTAAGTTACGAGGAGTTTGATACTGGCAAGCGCAACAAGCGTCTTGTTGCCCATTTCTCCGATGGCTTCGGCGTGGTCGATTTAGTCTGGTTCCGCAGTTCCCAGTACATTCTCAAGACCTATCATGTAGGTACCGAATACATCGTCTTCGGCAAACCAGCCCTCTTTGGCGGCCGTTATCAGTTTGCCCATCCAGACATGGATGATGCCAGCAACCTGCAGATTTCAGAAATGGGAATGCAACCTTTCTATAATACCACCGAAAAGATGAAGAAGTACGGATTCTCCTCCCGCACCATTGAGAAGCTCACCAAGACTTTGGTAGGACTGCTTCCTCAATTGCCCGAGACATTACCCGACTCCATCACCTCCCGCCTGCATCTGATTTCCCGCGATGAAGCCTTCCGCTTCATCCACTATCCGCATACCCATCAGGAGATGCAGAAAGCACAGGTGCGACTCAAGTTTGAGGAACTCTTCTATGTGCAACTTAATATATTAAGGTACGCGAGCGACCAGCGGCGCAAATACCGTGGCTACATCTTCAACCGAATCGGCGACATCTTCCATGATTTCTATGCCCACCATCTTCCTTTCGAACTCACGGGCGCACAGAAACGGGTGATGCATGAAATCCGTGCCGATATGTGCAGCGGACGACAGATGAACCGGTTGCTGCAGGGCGATGTGGGTTCTGGTAAAACTCTCGTGGCACTGATGACCATGCTCATCGCCCTCGACAATGGTTACCAGGCCTGTCTGATGGCTCCTACCGAAATCCTTGCCGAACAGCACTTGCAGACCATCCGTGAATTTCTCAAGGGGATGGACATCCGGGTGGAACTGCTCACGGGTATGGTGAAGGGAAAGAAGCGCAAGGAAGTGCTCGATGCTCTGATTCGTGGAGATGTCCAGATATTGGTGGGCACACATGCCATCCTCGAAGACCCCGTGATGTTCGCCCATCTCGGCGTAGCAGTCATCGACGAGCAGCATCGCTTCGGAGTTGCCCAGCGTGCCCGCCTATGGGCAAAGAGCGAGAATCCGCCTCATGTATTGGTGATGACCGCCACGCCTATCCCGAGAACCTTGGCGATGACCATCTATGGCGATCTCGACGTGAGTGTGATAGACGAACTTCCGCCAGGTAGAAAACCCATCCAGACTTTGCATAAGTTTGACAACCAGTTGACCAGCCTCTACCAGAGCATCCGCCGCCAGATCAATATGGGCAGACAGGTTTATATCGTCTTCCCGCTAATCAAGGAGAGCGAAAAGAGCGACCTCAAGAACTTAGAGGAAGGATTTGAAACGCTGAAGGAAGCCTTCCCGGAGTTCCGCCTCAGCAAGGTACACGGACAGATGAAACCGGCAGAGAAGGAAGAAGAAATGGAGCATTTCGTGAAGGGCGAGACGCAGATATTGGTAGCCACCACCGTGATAGAAGTGGGTGTGAATGTGCCCAATGCCTCCGTGATGGTTATCCTCGATGCACAGCGCTTCGGACTTGCCCAACTCCACCAGCTCAGAGGCAGAGTGGGACGAGGTTGCGACCAGAGTTACTGCATCCTCGTCACCAACTATAAGTTGTCGGAGGAAACCCGCAAACGCATTGATATCATGTGTGATACGAACGATGGATTCCGCATCGCCGAAGCCGATCTCAAGTTCAGAGGACCGGGCGATTTGGAAGGAACCCAACAGAGCGGAATGGCTTTCGACCTGAAGATAGCCAATATTGCAAGAGACGGACAGATTGTACAGTTGGCACGCACAGAAGCACAGACCATCATCGATGCCGACCCACATTGCAACCTGCCTCAGAATGCCCTGCTCTGGAACCGACTGAAAGAAATGAAGAAAACCCATATCAATTGGGCTGCAATCAGTTAGGGAAACCATTTCCGTTTTTCAAAGAGAAGACGTAGGGAGATAAAGGAGAAAAAACAGAGAAAAAAGAATAAAGAGATGAAGGAGAAAAACAATATAGAAGAAGGCTTTCTTTTTGATGCAGAAGAAATCGGGAAGCAGGAAACGGACGCACAGGCATCAGGATGCACAGTTTCCACAGATGCCCCTCGCCGCAGAGGAAGAAGGCGCTCTATGGTGACGGAAGACAGATCGCCTCTCACACCAGAACAGATGAGAGAACTCCTGGAAGGCATCACGGAAATAGAAACAACCACAGGAATCCGATACATCCGTATCCACCTCACAGCCAAGATGTTGATAGGCATCCGGGAAAGTTCCGGCAAGGAGTTCACCATCAATCTCGGTGAACTGTATCAGGCCTATCAGAAATGCCTCCGCTTTACAAGTCCGGAAGTCAAGCGAATCATCTTTATGGGTCACTCTCCAGCCGTCACCCTGCTGCGAATGCTGAAAGAAAAAGCACGGAATTTATCGTGAAAAAACGATAAAGGCTTCATGAGGGAATGAAAAAGGCTTCATGAGGGAATGAAACAGACTTCATAAAGGAATGAAACAGGCTTCATGAGGAAACGAAAGTAATTTCAATAGAAAATGCAAATACTTTCGTACGAAACCTGCATAATTTTGCAAAAACGAAATACTGCAAAATTGATTTAAATCAAAAAGCGCTTCTTCTTAACAAAAGTTAAACATCAACTTTTCGCGTTAAATATCCCCTTATTCGTGTTAATGGCCTTGGCAGACTGGAATATTTTTCATATATTTGCAAAGTCTATTTAACAAAGTCACGCACATAAGGGGTTTTTACTTAGGTGTTTTGTAGTGGAATTTCATTTATGATTTCATTTCAATGGTGACGAACCTAAAAAAGAATATTAATTAAAAAGTATGAGTTTAAAAAAGAAAATAAAGAAGATTTCCGTAGTGGCATTGTTGGCGTTAACAACCGTGCCGTCATTTGGTCAAGACTTGCTTGCCCGTCAGGCACCAGTTGACCATCGCATGAAGTCGATAGACACATTAGCAGTATCTCATTATCGAATGATGGAAGATAGAGAGAATCCTTCAGCAGAGCTGTATCAGGATTTCTCCAACAAGTATGCTCACCGCCGGACTGCGCTTCCTGAGCACTTCCGTATCGACCTCCGTCATTTCTGCATGCCAACTCCAAGTCGCGTTGTCACAAGTAACTTCGGTTACCGTGCAAGCTTTGGCCGCCAACATAAAGGTATGGACATCAAGGTTTATATTGGCGACACAATCCGCGCTGCCTTCTCAGGCAAAGTTCGCATCGTAAGATATGAAGGTGGTGGTTATGGTAAGTACATCGTAATCCGTCACAATAATGGTTTGGAGACCATCTACGGTCACCTCTCTAAGCAGCTCGTTTCTGAGAACGAGGAGGTAAGAGCAGGTGATGTGATTGGTTTGGGAGGTAATACAGGTCGTAGTACCGGTTCTCACCTTCACTTCGAGACTCGTCTTTGCGGTGTAGCCCTCAACCCAGCGTTGATGTTCGACTTCCGCAATCAGGACGTTACTGGCGATTTCTACGATTTCCGTCGCGACTCTTACGAGCGTGAGTCTGCAGATGCCAATGCAGCTCGTGGCAAGATTGGTAATGGTGGTTACACCCGTGAACAGGTTAATGGTGGCGAAGTGGGCAGATACAATGCCAACGCTGGTGGCGAGAAGCTTTACCACAAGGTTAAGTATGGTGAG
Organism: Prevotella sp. AM42-24; assembly: GCF_003461825.1. Taxonomy (NCBI): domain Bacteria; kingdom Pseudomonadati; phylum Bacteroidota; class Bacteroidia; order Bacteroidales; family Prevotellaceae; genus Prevotella; species Prevotella sp. AM42-24. The sequence goes on from NZ_QTXV01000068.1 coordinate 9,219, forward strand.
ACTCTGAATTCCATCGCCGAGAAGCGTGGTGTAACAGTAGATCAGATTTGCCGCCTCAACGGTTACAAGAAGGATAAGAAGCTGACTCCAGGTCAGATTATCCGCTACTCTTAATCTTAGGACTTTACAACAATACTTTTTCAATAACAACCATAAAGCAGGAATCTCTGGGAGGAGGTTCCTGCTTTTTTCGTTATATAATCATTTCAGGAGAGGCTAACGTTAATGTTGTTGAAAAAAAGAGAGAATAGGTTGTATTTTCAATAGAAAATATTACCTTTGTAATATTGATATGCATAGCTCGCTTTCTTGTGAAAGAGAATCTCCAAATACTCCACGATTTGCTATCACGAAGTTGCAAATCCATATATTAGCACTTTTTTCAGTCATAAAAGTTCTACAAAAATCATTCTATTTGCAAACCTTAACCATTTTGAAACATATTTATTCTCAAAAAGAATGTAATTTTGCACCCGAAATTACAACAGGTAAACTCTTATCATAAGAGTTGTATAAAAATATTGTATAATTCAAGGATAAAAACATCTTCTGGAAATAAGATAAAGAGGAAAAAACTCAATACTTTAGTAAAAGAAGATAGGATAATATCCGTTTCAACTATCAATAATACATTAGTACAAGTAAAATTATTCAACTATAATAAAAAGATTAGATCATGAAAATGATGAGAAAAAATAGTAACCATCTCTTGATAGAGATTTCTAATTGTGGGGGGGTAATTTCGCTCTTCAACATTAAAAGTCCCCTAATCTTAAATACCAAGATTTTAATTTTCCCTAAATCTATCAAAATTCCGTTTTCTGGAGGTTAGTTTTATTAGATAAATATCCCTTTTTATCTTCTGTCATAAGGCAGAGGCAGGGATAGCACGACCATTTCTAACATTTTAAACGTTCCATTCTGTTATAAGTAAAAATTTTAATACTCTCTAAGTAATTCCAATATAATTTAGATATTAAGTATAACTCATTTATTTGTCTTATGAAAATCAAAATTTTTAAAGCTGCCGTGCTGGTAGCCGTTATCTTTATGTTGCTTCCTTTGAAGGCAGTAGGTCAGGCAAACACCTACTACGACAAGAGACAAGAGGGTGCAACACCAAACCGCACCACGTTGAAATCACGTATGGCACTCGTAGGCCATAACTGTATGGTAAGCCGCCTGGCTGATGGCATTTCCGTGGGTTCAGGTTCCAAGAATCTCTCCTACTTATGTGATGAGAATCTTACCAACTATTACGCAATCCCAAGTCTTGCAAATGTAACTCTCATTGCCGGTTCACCAATTGTAGCCGTGAAAGACATGAAGCACTACATCGACAAAGACACAAAGGCAGGTTTCAAGATTTCGGGAGAAAGTAATGTATTGAAACTCGAAGTATTGAAAGACAACTACCATATTCGCTTCTATAGAGATGGTAAAATTCTCAAGACTTCTCCAGTAGAACAGCTTGGTTTTACTGTACTCAATCTTTCTGTTGGTAATATTGATTTAGGAAATAATGCCGTAGATATTATTGCATCAGAGCAACCAGATCAAGATTATGATGAGATTGCACTTGTTGGTCAGGATGGCATCAAAGTAGATGTTGTGAAAGGTCTGAAGATTTACTATGCGTTCGTGGGTGATGCAGAATATACGCTGACAAATCCAAAAATCCAACAATACGACAAAAACATTACATTAAATGCTAAATCAAGCACACATTCAGTTCCAACATTAATACATGACCTTAATTACTTTAACAGAGATCTTATAGATGATGATCTCACAAATGGTATTGTAATTTCTGCACTCTTGCAGCTTGGCTCTTCTGGTTATGCACAAGTCATTGCTAATAATGGAAAGAGCACAGAAACATTCCCTGCAGGAACAGAAGCGGGCTTTGTGTATAGCGATGGAGCTCTGATTGGTGCAGGCGTAACCCCTGTCATTTATCTTCTTGACAAGAATGGCAACGAGATTTACAAAAAAGCTATAGAAACAACCGTGCTGTCTGTTTCTATAGCTGGTAATCAAAAGAAAGTATCCATTAAGGCTCCTGTTGATTTCTCAGGCATCAAATTCAGAACAATGGGAGTGGAAGTTGCTAATGGTGTCACCGCCAACTATGCCTTCATCATTCCTAAGCCAATCACAGCAGGCCATCAATGCGAGATGAATCCTACTGCCAGTCTCGACCTCTGCAACTGCGACTCTCATTATCAGCTCAAATGGGATAAGGAAAACTTCCCAAATGTAAGATGGGACCCAGCAGAACCTTTACCAAATGGAGTTACATTCGACTCAACCAACAACACGCTCGACTTCAGCGAAACAGATAGCTACAAGAATGGTACAGGCGAGAAAGTGACTGTAAAAATGAAACTGACGAACCTTGCATGCGAGAAAAAATGTTCACAAACCATCACTATCAACTATGGCGGCTCTACCGAGCAGAAGCCTGAAGATAAGAAGAAGGAAACTGTGCTCTATAATGCCGATCCTGCAAATCCTATATATGAATTAGGTGGAGGCACAAGCGCAGGTATCAACCTTCTGTCTTTCGTCAAGAACTCATCCAACATCATTTCGTCTAAGCTCAACAGTTATGCCTCTTATTTCGGAGGTGTTACTATCGGAGATGCTTATATTTGTGGCGTTAAGAAAAAGAATGGTAAAATCTTTGATGAAACAAATGCTCGCCAAAGCGGCGAACGCCAGGTTGGTTTCGTAGTAACAACCAAAACTGCCCTGCAAGCAAACGTACTCAATATGTTTAACGTCAGACTTTACAATAATGGTGAAGAGGTAAAAGGCGGCATTGTTTCATCTGCCATCGCAGCCAATCTGATTGGCAGTCAGGATACACATAAGGTTAGATTTTCTATCAAGGTACCTGCAAGTACTATCTTTGACGAGATCCGCCTCTATACTTCTGGTGTGTTAGGCGCAGACCTCAGCGTGATGAACATCTACTATGCTTATACAGCCGATGCGGATGCCGTTCTCGACGACCCATTGGAGCACGCAGAAGTCATTTCATTCGATAATACCAATGCCACTATCAACCAAGCAAGAACTCAGTCTATCGCAGTAGCAAATTTGGGCAATGGCCTGAAAGACATTACCAACTGTATTGATAGTGACCCAAACAATAAGACAATCTTCCCTACAGGAGTAAATGCTGTGGGAGGTTCGGTTCTCGCCATAAAATTAGGTGTTACCGCAACGCGCAATAAGCAGCTCGTAGTTGTTGTCAACAAGGAAGCCTTTGGCTTGGGTGTTGATGTGATTGATGCCCTCGTTGTAAAAACTTATAATAAGGGTGGTAAAGAGCCTGTTGAAACATTCAGCGACTGGAGCATACTCGGAGCCAACGTCATTACTTTGGGAGATAAAGGCTACATCTTTATCAATCCGAAATCAGACTACGATGAAGTGGTAATAACACAAGGCGAAGGTGTAAAGGCTCTCAACAACTTGGCGGTATATGGACTTTATCTACGTAACGACAAGGATGGAGATGGAACACCTGATGATGATGAACTCGCAGAAGACTGCAAGCAGGACCTCGTTTTCCAGGAGACCGTAAATCTCAGCGAGAAGAGTCAGAAGAAATACAAGGAAAATCTGACGATGTATTTCCAGCGTTCTTTTGTGGAAGGTGAATGGAACTCTCTCATCATGCCAGTGAACTTGACCAAAGCGCAGTTTGATGAAGCATTTGGTTCAGATGCCAAGTTAGCCAAGGCAAACAAAGTATATGATTCAAACGGCAACTTGATTATCGGATTCAGTCTGGTAGAGGAAGATAAGAATAATGCCAATAGCGCATATCTCGTAGCCAATACACCTTATATTATAAATATAAGCAAAAAGACTGCGCTAAAAGGCGCCATAACCATTGATGCAGGAACTATCAGCGGTGATATTTACAAAGTAGATAATTCGCTCGCTGCAGGTGGTGTCACCTTCAAATACGATGATACCAAGGCTACCAATCCTATTGAGCAGAATTTCCCTGTAGATCAGGCAATCACCACAAAGTGGGGAATGACTGACTTGAAGTTTATCGGTAGTTATAATAATCACCAGGATCTTGAGGATGGTAATTATATCTGGAACAATGGTGCCCTCTACTACCTCACCAAGAACAACCATTGGATGAAGGGCTACCGCTGCTGGCTCGCTCCTACTTGGAGTGGTTCTGCTACAGGAAATGCCAAGCTCCTTAGCTTCGGTTTCGGCAATGGTGAGACTACAGGTATCAACATGCCTTCAATGGTCAACACCACAGGCAGCACCAAGGTGTATAACCTGAATGGTCAGCGAGTAGATAATATGCTCGGCGTTCAGCCAGGCATCTACATCGTGAATGGCAAGAAGGTGGTTGTGAAATAAAAAGTGATTTTAAAATCAATAAATTGTAAAAGAATTTTAAAAAATAGATATTATGAATAAGAAAGAATATATAACCCCGGCTATCAAGATTACAGTCTGCGATCTGCAGGATAGTTTCCTCGCAGGTTCCGGCAATGATAAGCTATGGCAGCCTGATGGTTCGACAACACCGAGCATCAAGGAAGAAGGAAAAGATGGAGAACTTCCAGATGAAATAACTGGTTCGAAAGAACACAACAGCTGGAACAACAGTTGGAACGACAGCTGGGATTAAAGCAGAATACTGCTATTTGAAAACATAAGCCTGATTTCAGGCTCAACCTAAAAAGAGGGTGTATCAAACGATTTTGTTTTGATACACCCTCTTATAAATGCGGAGCCGCTTACTTTTTACAAGAACATGGTCATGAAAACAGGTAGAAGTATTGTTTCTTTATCCTTTTTAAGATCCTTGGTATATATCAAGTACCTGTTACTTATATGCTCTGAATATTTTTTGCAAAATTCATCCAACGACTTGTGTGTCTGATAGCCAGAAGATTTCACCTCAAGCGGCCACAGCTTGCTTCCACGTGATAGTAAAAAATCAACCTCGTAATTGTGGTTTGACGTCTTGGAACGCCATGTATGGTAGAAAAGCCTGTTGCCTGTTGCCACAAGTAATTGGGCTACAACATTTTCATATACGTACCCCAAGTCTGCTGATAACTTGTCACTAAGAAGCTTCTGATAGATGATATTCTCGGTTACATCTTTATCCCAAAAGGCCAGCGTGACAAAAAGCCCGGTATCTCCCATAAACATCTTGTACTGGTCGTAGTCCGTATGTGCAGGAAGTCCCACACTAGGATTGTCTGAGTGGTGAGCGAAATTCACGGTAAGGCTATCTTCCATGTCGCGCAAAAACTCGGCGATTGTTTCCGAGGATTCATTTTTCCCTAAGATGCTGGTTTGTTGGTATCGGCTGGCATTTTTACTAAGTTGGGCGGGTATTGCGCTAAACATCTTGGATATCTTACCTGATGGGTCTATCTTCAAAAAATCATCTATATATATATCCAGGATTTCTCTCTTCTTGTTATCAACCTCTGTCAAGTTATTTGTTTCCAAATAAGTATTGACAGCTTGCGGCATGCCCCCAACTAACATATACAGCCTAAAGTCACGAAGAAGCTTCCTCATAGTCGCATCACCTAAAGAACGTTTACTGTTGAAACATTCTCTAAGCATATCAATTGTAACATTATCATTCAAGGCCCAACGAAACTCCTCATAGTCCATAGGATACATCGTAAGTCTTGTTTCCTCACTTGGTATCACGATGTCCTTGGTGTTCTTCCGGATAGAAAGCAATGACCCTGTCTCAATATAGTCATATCTGCGATCTTTAACCAAATATTTAATGGCCTCACGAACCTTGGGACACTTTTGAACCTCATCGAAAATAATTACAGATTTTCGTTCGTATAATCTTACACCATATATAAATTGAAGTTGCATGAAAAAATGATTGCGGTCAGAGATGTTGTCAATAGCTTCCCACAAGGCTGTTGGTGCATCAGCAAAGTCGACGAGTATATAGCTTTTATACTCGTTTTTTGCAAATTCCTCGGCTATTGTGGATTTTCCTACACGACGTGCTCCCTTGACGAGAAGTGCTGTAGAACCGTCTCTGGTCTGCTTCCAGTTAAGCATTTTATCATATAGTTTGCGCTTAAAAACTTTTCCCATAATCTATTCTGTTTGATGGGTGCAAATTTACGATATTTATCCTAAATCCCCAAATCTTTTTGGTTAAAAAACAGAAGAATCCCCAAATCTTTTTGGCTAAAAAGCAGAAGAATCCCCAAATCTTTTTAGTTAAAAAGCAGAAGAATCCCCAAATCTTTTTAATTAAAAAGCAGAAGAATCCCCAAATCTTTTTGGCCAAATACCAGAAGAATCCCCAATTTTTTATACCGAAATAGCGGGAAATACTACAAAAACGGAAATTTGAAAAGCGAAACGAGAAAAGCCCTTCACCCTTCACCATATCAGCATAAACATCTGATAAACAAGTACTTACAAGCACAATAACTTAAAATCACCCTTCACCACCCTTCACCACCCTTCACCTCAATCTAGTAAGCGGCTCCGCGTTTATACCTTGCATAATTGAAAAAA
>NZ_QTXV01000069.1:0-15439 GCF_003461825.1 Prevotella sp. AM42-24
AACGAGAAAGCTACAATGGTATAAACGCGGAGCCGCTTACTCAATCTAAAAGACGCATTTAGCCTAAAAACCTACTATGAAGGCTGAAATTGGTCGTCTATTAAGGTAAGCTCTGGTCTTAATAGACGACTGTATAGACTCATAAGATGAAGCTAAATCAGAAATAATATGTATATATTTTTCATAACCAACTAAATTTCAAATCTAACGAATAACCAGTCAATCGTAGCTAATAAAGGGCTAAAAACGGCAAAAAAGACGAAGGACGGTGAAGGGTGGTGAAGGGTTGAATTTTACCTTTCATCCTCAAATCCTCTGTGTTTATCAGCATTCCGGGCGAAAAGATGAAGGGTGAAGGGTAAAATCGTATTTCGATTTTAATTTTTCTCTACTATAAAGATTTTTCCAAACATCTACCACCGCTATTTTTTTGAAAAAAGAACGCCTAAAAAGGCAAAAAATAGCAAAATAGAGCATTTGGTTTGAGTTTCAAGTGGTTGTGGCAGTCGTTGGCTTTAGTTGGCAGTGACAAGGAAATGAGGAAAAAGCAGATTAGAGAAATAGAAACGCTTTCAAATCATTACCCAATGGAAACGCCCTAATAAGCATTTTTAACGGTGGCGGTTCAATCTTCTCCATTCTGCGTAAGTTTTGATTTTGCCATGCAACTCTCATAGTTTAATTTTGCACCGAACAAAAAAGTAAGAATTATGAGATGCACTTTCAAGACAGTCTTCTATGTAAATGGAAGCAAGGAGAGAAATGGAATTGTCCCAATCATGGGGCGAGTGACAATCAACGGAACAATCGCACAGTTCAGTTGCAAGCAGAGCGTGACCAAGGCTATCTGGGATGCCAAGGGCAACAGAGCCATTGGCAAGAGCAAGGAAGCCAAGGAGGTGAACTTTGCGCTTGACAACATCAAGGCTCAAATCGCCAAGCATTACCAGCGACTTTCCGACCGTGAGGCGTTCGTTACTGCTGAAATGGTGAGAAACGCCTATCAAGGCATAGGCACCGAATACGAGACCTTGCTCAGAGCTTTCGACAAGGAGAACGCAGCCTTTGCCAAACGCGTAGGCAAGGACAGAGCCAAGAACACTTACAACAAGTATCTTGTGGTGAGAAAGTACGTTGCCGAGTTCATCAAGTATCAGTACAAGCGCAGCGATATGTCCATGAATGAGCTTACCGAGGAGTTTATCCGTGACTATTGCCTTTACTTGAAAAATGTGGTAGGGCTTGCGCAGTCCTCCATTTGGATTTACTCCATACCTCTGAAACATATCGTCACGGCGGCACACTACAACGGCAAGATACCGAGAAATCCGTTTGCCATGTACCACGTTGATCCAGACCACAAGGAACGTGAGTTCTTGACCTTGGACGAGCTTACCGCCATGACTGAGATAAAGTTGGAAGACCCCAACATGGCATTTGCGAGAGACCTTTTTATCTTTGGCAGTTGGACAGGTATAGCTTTCATTGACATCAAGAACTTGACGGAAGATAACATCAGCATGGTAAACGGTGCTCCTTGGATAGTGTCCAAGCGTCAGAAGACAGGCGTACCGTTCCAAATCAAGCTGATGGATATTCCCATGCAGATTGTTGAGAGATACAAGTCTTTCAGAAAAGACAACCACTTGTTCAATATCGGTAATCTTGACAGCATTAACAAGCGCATCAAGAAAGTTGCTGCAATGTGTGGTATAAAGAAGCATGTATCATTTCATGTCTCACGTCATAGTTGGGCAGTTTTAGCCTTGGAATATGGTATGCCGATAGAGAGCGTGAGCAAGATTCTTGGTCACACGAATATCACCACAACACAGATATACGCCAAGGTGACAAGCACAAAACTTGACCATGACATATCTGTCTTTGAAAGTCGAATCAATGGACATTTGCCTGTAATGGGAGGAATGGCATGAAACGGACTGTAATCACCGTGGATGGCAATGGAAGGCTTTCCATTCCGTCCAACTTGGAGGACTTGTGGATGAGTGAGAGTGAGTTGATTGATATGCTTTATATCACTGCCCCGAAACTCACTGCTGTGATACGAGCTATATATAAAGAAGGTATGTTGTCTATGTCGGAAGTCCAACGAAGGGAAGAACTTTCCAAGGGTATTTGGCAAACGTTGTATGGATTCCCTATGGTTGTTGCCATTTGCTTCCGTCTAAACTCTAATGGTGCGGCACAACTTCGTGATGCCATCATCAAGAGATTGTACGGAGCAAAAGAGAAAACAAACATTGTCTTGCAACTCTATGGAGGGACTAATTCCTTTAGTTGAGAATGGTCGCTTTTTTGACGCTTCGATGATTCGCTGTCGTATTGACTTATTGACGTACTGATTCATTGTCGTATGGAAGTGCAGTTGCAATTTGATAAAGAAGTAGCCATGCAAAGAAGTGTGTAAGCATATATGCATTGATGCCATACGTTTTACATTTTTATCGTATGACATATAAAACGTATGACATGCAGGAATACATTTTTGTTCATCCCGAGGAATGGCATTCAAGGAAAACTCATTCTTCGGGATTTTTTTCGTTTTCATCCTTTAGCATAAAGAAAATGAGCCGTTCCTTGGAGGCTTTGCGCCTCCAGCCACTTGGGCGAACCACCGCAGTGTTTTCAATGGTATTAGGTTTTATTCTTGCCAAAACATTGTGTCCACAAAGACACAGCAAGGTATGTTTCGAGTTACTCGAAACCTTTTGGGTTACTCCCAAAGACCTTGCCATAAATGGATGTATTTCTCTCCAAAGTTGAGAAATAATAAAAACTTTATTTTACAACACCTGTTTTGTTGGGTTTACATTGTTAGTTTTACAGTGCAGACACACTCTCTTCCCCTCAGTAGATAGTTATACGTGAAGGTATTGACGGAATTATAGATAGTGTATGCATATTGGCGTTGATTCAAAATGTTCCTGATGTCAAAAGAAATCTTCATGGCTTTCTTCCTATATGACAACCCCATATCGAGCAAACTCATTGTCTTTGACACATCTTTCGTCAATTCATTCTTTACAATGTCAGCAGAAGTGTCGAATGTAAAGCCATCGAATGGCATGAGTTTCAATGACACTTTGTGTTGTTGGCTCAGATAGCTGTTGTTCTGATACTCCGTGGAAAGATAAGTTTTGGCAAACATTCCGTTATAAGCCAACTCCACATACTTGCAAGGCTGTGAAGTCAGATATGGGAAGAATGCCCAACTCTTCCAAGTGTATTCCTGCTGAAAAACATTCTGCAAAGTCGTTTGTCGCTTCCATTGGTAGCCACCATTCAAGGAAATCTTTGTCTTGATGGGTTCTATAAATTTAGTGACACCAACTTGCCCCATAAAACTTCTACCTGTATTTGGGGCATATATCTTCGACATCGTGATGAGAGTAGAACTTGCATCTTGACTCATCAGTAAGTTGTTCTTTTCCTGATTATATAGAAAGTCTGCATTGAAGAACCACATTTTCAGTGGTATCTTATAGTCGTAATGCAATGAGGCGTTCAAACTCTTGTTGTCCGCCAAGATACCAGAGCCAACCTTCAGCGAGGTGTCATTGAATCTGACGGGTGTTTTCAAGAAATCCAAAATGTCCCCAAAGGTGCGAGCATAGAATATGTTGGTGCGAAGTACCGAGCGAGAAGTTACCTTATAGTTGCAATATACGCTAGGACAAACAGAATAATACCAAGAACCAGACGATGCGCTTTCCAAGTTGTCCTTATGGATTATATAGTCTATGCGCATAGGTATTTCCAATCGGAAGACATATTTATATTGAGGATGTGAGTACTCATATTGTGGTACCAGAGCCATTCTGAGATTCTGCATATTCACATCATTGCTCTCGTCTGTAGGGTGCAGGCTTGTTTGCACCTTATCCATATAATAATTCAGCAATATTGGTAAATAAATACGAGAATAGAGATGCTTCTTAGACATTGAGAGAGTATTCTCTGTACGAAAACTTCTTCCATTGGCATTTTGTACCACATTATCGGTAGTTTCCTTGTTAAGAGTTATCTTTCCCATAGGAGAACCTTGATACGACATGATAGACGTAACCGCCCAACACAAATCCTTGTGATGCCACAAGGTAGAGAACTTGTTGTTCACATAAAACTCTCTCATGGTCTGCTTCTGGTTAAAGAGAGAACCGTTCTCTTTAGTAGGCAATTCTGATGTCAGAAAAGAACCTGTGCTCGACAGTGTGTTGCTAAGATAAGTCTTTTCTGAGTTGTCCTTGTATTCCAACTGGATGCTTGGGCGATGTATGGTTGATAGGGGAGAATACTCTTGGGCGATAATGACATTGTTATCCGCATCCGCATAACTTCTCGTCAAGCTATAGTCGTACTGACTTTTGGCATAGCTATACCCGATATTACCTTTTAGGGTAACATCCTTTCTTATCTTTCTCAATATGTTGAATGACAATAATCTATCTGTTGGTGAGGCATATCTGTCAACTTCAATAGGAGGAGTGGAAGCGGAAATGTTCTCTAATAAATTAGACAACGTAGATAATTTCTCTTTGTTGTCAAAGTGATTCGTCCCATCAGTCAATGCAAACTGATTGATATTGCCTGCTTTTAGCGAAGCCAACATTTGAAAGTTGGATTTGAAGAGCATACCGGCACCATTGATTTCATATAAGGTGTGTTTGCCTGCCCCTAATGAAACTCCATAAGAGCCTACAGGCTTAAACTTTGCCTTGTTGCTCATGTTCACATTGATAGCCACGTTGTCTGAGAATACATCTTTGTTGGCTTTTACGGCTTGGTGGTTACTCAACACTTGGACTGAGTTGACAAAAGAAGCGGGTATATTGGTAGTGGCAATGTTGTATCGTCCACCCAACAAATCCATGCCATTGATATAGAAGTTAGAAATCTCCTTGCCCAGATATTTGATAGAACCTTTGTCGCCTACTTCAATGCCAGGGAGTTTCTTCATGGCATCTTTCAGCGTATAGTCATTCTTTCCGATATACGAGGCTAAGTTGTATGACAAAGTATCCCCTCGTTGGTAGATGGCTGGAGCTTTTACAACAACCTCTTTTAGGTCTGTGGTCTTTTCCTTTAGATTGAAGTTGCACTCTTGTGAGACATTCTTGATTTCTCTTTTGGTTTTCTCGTATCCGATGGCTTCGGCAGTGATGATTAGCTGCTTGGCATCTGACTTTAGTGTTATCTTATAAGTTCCATTTTCTGATGTTCTCGCAAAGCCAAGAGTAGCCTTATCGGCATTTACTCTTACGATGACACCTTCCAAAGCCGTGCCAATGGTGTCACGCACTATTCCTGTAACTACACTTTGGGCAAAAGTGCAGTTACAGAGACAAGCTAACATCATCAAAATTAGAAACCTTCTCATATTTATCAATCTCTTTGTTTACTTCAATTCGAGAGGAACATATCCATTAGGGCGCACTCTCAGTACCACACCATTGACCAAGGCACTATGCCCACCATCCTCATATTTCTGAATAGTCATCTCGCTGATGGATTCTGCAGGAATGTTGCCCATAGGATTTTGCTCAAACTTATTCTTCGCCTTGACAAACTGTTCCCTCGAAGTCTTGATGATATTGGTGTAAGGCTTGAAGTTCATAGGGGTGCTTGATTTACGGAAAGTTATAGCTTTGAACTTATGTATGCCTTCTGAATCCTTTGCTGCCAATACCAAGCCTGGCAAACCACAAAGTTTCCATGGTCCAAAGGATGCTGGTATGTCCGTGGAATACCAAACAGTCCAAGTTCTTCCACCATATTCTCCAACAGCTTTCTGACAGGTGTAACCACAGATAGTGTCAATGCCCTCGCTCAGATTCCAATTTATGGGATTGGCACTTTCCGTATAGCTGTAGTAGTTTGGCGTGATTACGCTATAAACGGTCAGTTTGCCCTTAGGCACATTTTGAGAGACTGATTGGTCGAAAAGCAAATCATTTCTCTTTTCCCGTGTCTTGAACTTTTGAATCTCTGATTCTGGCGCTTTGCAAGCAATGGCTGAGTCTGCTTGAAACGCAGTGTAATCAGAGAACATAGCTGAGTTTCTGCCAATTTGAAGAATGGTAGAAGTGGCATCAGAAGAGCCTTTGTCATTCTTCATTTGGTACTCGTAGATGCATTCGTATTCATCTACGGAAGAGGAACTCGTTTTCTGCCCGAATGTCTCTGATGTTAGGCAGATGGTGGTTATCAATAAAACAATCTTTTTCATATTCTTTGTCTTTATTGTTGATACTAATGTTATTTCTCTTGGCTTATTGGGCAATTCATAAATGCGGAAGAGTCAACTTTGGGATTAGAATTATACTTCACGAATAAAAGTGACTCGCAGTTTCCAAATGCTCTATATCCGATTTTCTGCAAAGATGCAGGGAGATTGATGCCTTTAAGGTTAATGCATCGGGCAAAGGCAAAATCGGAGATCTCTCTCAAATTGTTCGGAAAGACTATGCGTTCCAAGTTCTTGCAACCAGAAAATGCACGGTCGTTAATTACTTCTAGTTGATTCTTGAATACAAGGGCCTTTATGCCTTCGCAACAAGTGAAAGCCTGTCTTCCTATTTTGCTCACATGCTCAGGTATCACGGATATGCAGACCTTATTACAATCCCAAAATGTCCATTCACCGATTTCTTGCAAACTGTCCGGCAAGACGCTAAGCTCTAATTGATGGTCCATATTGAATGCACTATTGCCGATATACCTCACTGTGTTTGGCATCTTTACGGTTTGAAGATTCTCACAAGTATTGAAAGCTCGTTTTTCTATAATCAGCAAATTGTCGGGAAGGATGACTTGCTTGATGTACTTATTCATTTCAAAAGCCATTTCTCCTATTACTTTTACATCCTTAAGCTCTTGGATGTTATTAAAATCCACAACAGAGTCTTTTCCTTCCCATTTCACAAGGCGAGTTCCATATTGTGAATCTTCTACCGTAAAATGGCTCTTTCCTTTTGCCAATGAAAGTGTTGGTAACCAACAAAGGCATAGCAGAAATAGTACAGCAACAGAAATCTTACTTTTTATCATAATCTTCTATTTTTAGTGTTCTTTATATTCAAAGACGAAAGAATGATAAAAGGGTAAACTACTTTTTCCAATATTTTTCAGCCATAGGCTGCAACCTTTCCTTTATTACTTCCATAACAGTCTTGAAATCAAGAGTTTCTTTCCATTGAATCTTTTTCAGAAATGCTTTCCAGCGAACTATACGTGCTGCGTCTGTCGCAAAACTTTCTGTAAACAACTGCAATTCGGGATTGTATGTAAGCCCTCTATTATCGAAAGTCGCCTTAATCGCATCATATAATGTGTCATCAGACAAGTCTCTCTTTGTCAGGAGTTGGTAACAGTCGAAGAAATCTTTCATGCGACTGTTGAGCACATCTCGGTCTATCATCGTATGGAATTTCTCGGCGACAACAGTCTCCAAGGAATATGCCTGTATGTTCACAGATGGAATGTCAGGCAAAAGCAATGGGAAGTCAATAGTTGTTGGATATGGAGTTACAACATCACCAAAGCCAATGTCAACAGACATGTTGTAAGCGATAGTATCCATGTGGGCCGTAAAGTAAAATCTTGTGCCAGGATACTTCTTTTCAACAGTTATAGGCTCCAACTTAATGCTGTTAACATCAAACGATACTCCATCCTCATCGCATACAATGCCCAAAATTTCCTGGAACACGTGCGCAAGGAAATCCCTATCACGGCTAATTCTATCTGCCATGAAATCAACATCTACTGTAGGACGTGCCTCAAGTCCGTTCATAGCATAAAGCAAAGAGCCACCTTTCAGCAAAAAATTGTCCTTATATTGGCTTACAGATACTCTGTAAAGCAACCTCTCGTTGAAATATCTTGCCAAGAGATACATATATTTATAGCCTGTCTCATTCATCAGATTGAGCAAGCGGGTCTTAACAGACTTACCGTAGTTTTTCTTTCCCATCTTATTCTATAGCTATTTCAAGATAATTTTTCAATGTATTAAACACTCTGAGGCGTTGGGCGTAATCCTGCAAACGAGTGAGATTGCGGTTTGGCTTTTTCAGATAGGTGCGTATCACTTCAGCACAAATATCTAACCCCAATTTATTCCTGTATTTTACAGCATCGCAAACACTTCGCTCCATATCGGTAATACGAACATGATACCCTGAAATTTCTGCATCCATAATGCCGAACTCCAAGTTCTCCTTCTTCCAATAATACAGCTCTATCGGAAGCGTATCTGGTATCACCACCTTCCGCTTGTTGGCGATGGCTATACAAAAAGCAGGTGGAACAGTTGTCGAAAGCTGATGGTAAGCCCACGCATTGTACAGGCATACAATACCATTAGGTACAATCCGTTCCACATCAATCATTGTATTAAGCAAAGCATCGGGAACGGCATATATGCCATGACGCAACTTTATCAAGTCGCCACGCTCCTTAGCTCTCAACAGTCGTTTATACTCTGACAGATGAGATATATCAGTAGTGGAGATAGTGCCACCAAGTGCTGCTACTTTGCAAACTATATTGTTCATTTCACCTCTTATTAAATGTCATTACAGCTGCAAAAATACAATAAATTTCGAGAATACGGTAAGATTCTACGGATAATTTCATAAAATACCGCACATTTTTGCATATTTTCAGAGTCCTAATTATATTTGAGATGATAATAAACTCTAAAAAACATGCAACAATGCAGTATTCTAAATTTAAAATTGTATTTTTGCCACCAAGATGACAAAGAGTTGTTTGACAATCAAACGTATGCAAATTGTAGAAATTAGAACCGTTGCTAAATCATTACCTCCATTGAGGTGAAAAACTCATAAATCGCTCATTCTAAGCTATTCGGCAGATTTTAGCGTAATTTTATATAAAAACCAATACAAACATTTTCTATAATAAGGAAATCAGAGAACAAAACGCCAAGCAGATATTCTTGTTCGCTAAAGTCGAAAAGTGCCTAAGGAAGGGCACTATTGTGCCAAGGTAAGGGCACTTTTGCGCCCCCGAAAAACGACAATGATGTCCAAGTAAGACACTACTTGTAACTCCGAAATACAGATTTCTATCTATCAGAGATACGAGACGTAAACATTTTGAGGCTATTGTTCTTTTTTCTGAAATTATTATCGTACTTTTGCAAGCGTATTTACTTATTTTATAATAATGTATGGCAAAGAAAGATGTAAACAGATTGAAGATAATGTTGGCAGTAACCTACCTTGCCAACCAGATTTGGAAACCTTAATACGGATTTCTGATTTGCTGAAAGTGGATGTAAACGATTTGTTGAACAAAGAATGTATCAAAGAATGATGGACGATATATTGAAACAGATAAACGCTGGCGAGGTATCGGGGGTGCAGTTCAAGGAACGCATTCTCGACAAATATGATATTGCCTGTGAGTTAGTGGCGTTCAGTAATTCACATGGTGGCAAATTGGTAGTTGGTATAAAGGATAAGACCGGAGAAACCAATGCCTTGTCGTATTCTGAGGTACAAGAAACAACCAACTTGTTGAGTGACATTGCTTCAGAAAACGTAGTACCATCCATTCTGATAAAGATAGATACTGTTGAAGTCGAGGATGGCTACTTGGTTGTTGCTACTGTGAAGGAAGGACTCAACAAGCCTTATCATGACAACAAGGGAATTGTATGGGTGAAGAATGGTGCCGACAAGCGTAAAGTGTTCGATAATGCAGAACTTGCAGAAATGATGACCGACTGCGGTAGTTTTGCTCCAGACGAGGCTGGTGTTAGGGATGCAACTGTCAACGATCTTGATGCAATGACTATCAAGCAGTTTCTTGGCAACCGTTTTGATAGAGTGTTGGAAAAGAAAGGCTTGACAGGTGACGCTTTTAATGAAGCATCACTTGATATGATATGCTCTGCCATAGCTAAGGGGCATGACTGTGAGAAGATACTTCGCAATCTGCGATTTATCCGTCCTGATGGTTCACTGACTGTTGCTGCCATGCTTCTGTTTGGCAAATACACCCAACGCTGGATGCCAATGATGACAGCCAAGTGTATCTGTTTTGCTGGCAACAGCGTCGGCAGCAAGGTTTTTCGTGACAAGGTGAATGATGCAGATATGGAGGGAAATCTGCTTCATCAGTATGATACGATCATGGATTTCTTTACTCGTAATCTGCATAATGTGCAGGTGGGAGAAGAATTCAACAGTATGGGAAAGTTGGAAATACCTTACACAAGCTTGGTTGAGTTCACGGTAAACAGCCTTGTACACCGCTCGTTGAACATGAAAGCCCCTGTTCGAATTTTCATTTTCGACAATCGTGTTGAGATTCACAGTCCTGGTGCATTGCCTAACGGACTCACTATTGATGACATAAAGGCAGGAACTTCCATGCCTCGCAATATGTTCCTTTTCAACAATGCTATATACTTGCTGCCATACACTGGTGTAGGTAGCGGCATCACTCGTGCACTGGACGAAGATGTTAATGTTACATTTATGAATAATGACAAGGCACAGGAATTTGTCATTACGGTTTGGAGAGAAGAAAGTAACCAAGTCGAGGGGGAAAGTAACCAAGTCGAGGGGAAAAGTAACCAAGTCCAAGACTCTGACACTGGACTTAGACACTCTGACACCGACTTAGACACTCGACTTAGACACTCTGGCACCGACTTAGACACTTCTGAGAACGACTTAGACACTCGACTTAGACACTCTGACACTCCCAAAGTGTCATTGTCTAACAAGCAAAGGGACATAGTAAATTTCTGTTCTGTTCCTCGAACCACCAAAGAGATACTTGACAGAATTGGAGTCAGCATGCATTCCAAGAACCGAGAGCGTTACATCACCTCCCTTGTTGCAGCAGGATATTTGCAGATGACTAATCCAGATAATCCTACAGCAAGTAATCAAAAATACAAGAAAGTAAACAAAAGATAAGAAGCGTATGGATTCATTATTTCTACTTCAGTTTGCATGTTTTATATTCATGCTCATCAATGCCTTCATCGTAGCACTCTCTCATCTGCATGTAAGATGGGAGAACAAGCGGTATGAGCGTTCACGATGGATGATTGTTGGCGCCCTGATAGGGTTAGCGATACAATATGTGCTGCAGATGACTTTCGGGTTCCGTGCTATGCACGATGATTTAGGGGCGGTCATCAACATCCTCCTCTATACCCCCTGCTTCTCGCTCATCTCCATAGGAATCTACAACATAGAAACCACCCGTGCTAACCTCAGAAAGATGATACTGATATGCAGTGGTATTTATGCTGCTATCATTGTGGTCTTTTGCGTGGGTATCTGTCTTCATCATAGCCTGTATATCAGAGAAGGGCTTTATTTGATGCTTACTTTGTTTTGCGTAAGTGTTTTCTATTGCATATACATGATTATTCAGGAGATGATTAGGCGTAAAAATATGTTGGAGACAATGGCTGCAACGGATTTGTTGCCTTACGTAAGATATTCACGTGCAAGTGTAGTCATTCTATGGCTCGCAGTTCTCGCTATGCCAGTTGCCATTTTTTCTACCACCTTATTATATATAGTAGGTCCTGCCGTATTGCTTGCCTTGTTGTTCTTCAACCTTACGTTTATCGCTCTCGGCAACAGTTATATTCCAACAGAAGAGCTATTGGATAAAGAAGAGGAAAGGCAACGATGTGGGGGGGCAAAGGAAAAACCTTTACAGCAATTATCTGAGGAACGCAGGAACTTTATCCAAAATAGTCTTGACCAATGGTGTATGGATTTGGGCTATAAGGATTGTAATGTGAACATGTTGACGCTTTCTTATACACTTTGCATATCTAAGAACGAATTGAGCCTGTTTTTCGATCAATGCTTGCACTCTAACTTCCGAATATGGCTCAGTGAGATACGTCTCAACGCTGCAAAAAAGATGATGTTGGAATATCCAGATTATAGCAACGACATCATTTCAGCTGAGTGTGGATTCTCTTGTCGAACTCATCTTTACCGAATCTTCAAGACAAAAGAAGGCTGTTCTCCTACAGCATGGAGAGACTTCCAATCTACAGATGTAGCACAAAATGATTCAAATTCAGCATAATCATTTTTTCGTAAAATACCAAAGAAAAAGCAAAATTTTTATCAAAAAACAGCCAAAAAGGTGTCGCATTCCTACGAATGCGACACCTTTTTGGTAGGAATGCGACACATGAACAAGTAAAAACCACCCCTTCTTTCGGAGAAATTCACTATATTTGCGACATGAAGGAAATAATAGAAACTATGCCAAGGATAGAATTAGCCCTGATCATCATCGGGGTGTCTGTACTCATATTAGGTATTATCTTAGGATATGCCATGATACATGAGTACAGGATGTATCTTGAGAATCATTGGAAGGCTCGCTATAGCTTTCGTGACTTCATCAAGAGGGAGAGTTTCTATATCTATCTGTTTCTCGGATTGACTTTTGTCGTCATTCTGGGAATCACAGTATATATAATGGCAATGAGAGAACAGGTGTCGTTCGGTGGATAATGCCGCTACATAGTGGTAAGATTCGACAGAACGCACAAAAGTATTTATTTTTACAAGAAATTATTAATTCAAAAACAAAAGATATGAAAATGAATTTTGTAAAAATGAGATGGCTTGTTCATTCCTCTATGGGGCAGCCGTGCCGTGACTGAAAAAAGAAATAAAGTAGAACCAAAGACTATGAATACGAAAAGAAGATACATCTATCTGAAGATATGTACGCTGCTCATGTTCGTGTGGCTGACAGCCTGCAACCGTGACCCGCATGAGGGAGAGAGGGGGATGGCCGTAACCATCGACAACACCCAATGTCCAGACGTGCCCATCGGAGCAATCAAGCTCTACATCTACGGCACGGGGGGAAACCTCTACGCCACCTACAACTATGCGGACGCACGGGGCATTGCTGCCGTCCTGCATCCCTTAGAAGCCGGACACTACACGGTAGCGGTGGTCATCAATGCGGACGAAGAAGCGGCGGAGACCTCTACCCTCACTGCCCTGCACGAGTGGTTAGAGATGGAAATGAGCCACGAGACCAATCTGCTTTCGGGCATAGCGGAGGTGAATGTGACGGAGGACGGCATCAGCCCTGTCACCGTCTTCCTGCAGCGGGGTGTTTTCACGCTGTCCACGCTCCGTCTGCAGCTCACGCTGCCCGTCCAGAAACTGCCGGATTACACACCAGAGGAGAGCAAGACTCGTGCCGCCGGAACCGCCAATATAATAAGGTGTGTGGCAGAACTCTGCAAGGCAGGCACGGACATCGTGGTGCTTCACAAAGCCGTGACACCCGTCCCGCAAGCCGACGGCACATATCTCGTGGAGCTTGAATTGGCAGAAGGCTCTTACGACCTGCGTCTGTGGACGGA
Organism: Prevotella sp. AM42-24; assembly: GCF_003461825.1. Classification (NCBI taxonomy): domain Bacteria; kingdom Pseudomonadati; phylum Bacteroidota; class Bacteroidia; order Bacteroidales; family Prevotellaceae; genus Prevotella; species Prevotella sp. AM42-24. The sequence continues at coordinate 13,430 of NZ_QTXV01000069.1, forward strand.
CTATGCCCGCGCTGACAATCCGCTTGCCGACACATTTTATCATACGGAAAGCCTGAAAGCAGTGACCATCGTCACGAAGCCATACACGGCGAACACCGATGCCAAGGATGCGGCGTACTATAACAAAAGTGACATCACGCTGTCCGAAGAGGGCGCAACAATGAATGTGCAACTCCAACGCCCATTGGCAAAGTACCGCCTCATAGCCAAAGACGTAGAAACCTACCGCAAGCTGATGGAAGCGAAGCCAGATATATACCCTCCGTTGAAGAATCTGACGGTAAAGGTGCAGTATGAGGGATATTTCCCCTCTGGATTTAATGTTTCTACAGGAAAACCAAATGATGCCGTAGGTGGTATAAGTTACTCGCAGGTATCACTTCATTATAATGATGTTGACAATGAGGTTTTGTTAGGCGGCGATTGGGTGTTGGTAAACGGAACAGAGTCACTTGTCAATGTTACCGTTACCGTAACCGACAACCTTGGTAATACGTTATGTCGTGCTTCGGGTGTTCAGATAAATTACCGGAATAACCACCTTACGACAGTGTATGGCAATTTTCTTACGGCTGGCATCAACAAGGGCGGCATCGACATAAATACCGAATGGAGCGGAATATACAATGTGTGGTTTTAAGTAACAAGTAAATATACAATTAGAAAATGATTAAAAAAGTTTTTTTGATGCTGGGCATCGCAGCGATGCTGGCATCGTGCAGTCAGAACGAGGAGTTGTTTTCCGACAAGGGAAACAACACAGTACAACAGGTGACTTTCACACTCGCAACCGACGAGAAGCCCCAAACACGAGCTACCACGGATGGCTTGCGTTATGTGGTTGCTGTCTATGATGAGGCTGGTACGACAGAAGTAAAGCAGGAAACAACTTTCGAAAACAACAGCTTTACCATCCTGTTGCCTCCGGGTACATACAAGTGTCTTTTTTGGGCAGACTATGGCAGTACGAACTATGACGCAACGGACTTGACAAGTGTGAAAGAATTGAAAAGCACTGAGGCAGACGCCAATGCCGAGGCTTTTTATGCAAACCAATCGGTTAAAGTCAGCAATGGCAATCAGGTAAACGTTACGCTGAATCGTGCTGTAGCCAAAGTGATTTTGAGGGAAACCGATGTGTTGGAGCCTGGAAGCATGACCGTGACTTATAGCCGCCCGTTGAGCTTCAATGTGGCAGACGGTACGACAACAGGGACAGAATCTGACACCAAGACACTGTCCATCGCAAACGAAATACAAGGGACAACTGATTCTCCTGTGGAAATAGGCAGTTTCTACGTGTTGGCAAGTGCGGATGAGGCAAACCTTGACAATTTCATTACAAAGTACAATGAAGAAGAAAAGACAATAAGTAATGTACCCGTACAAGCTAACTATCAGACTTACATCACAGGAAAGTATGGCGCAAAGGTCAACCAGCAATTCCTTATAGATGTCAATACCACCTGGAGTACTTCGGACAAGGAAGGTAAGTTGCTGAATGTTAAAGGAGACTACACACTTGTCAACAAAAGCGGAAGTTATGACTGCATCGTTCTCTCTTCTACCGGCACTTCTGCCATCGTAGCCTGCAAGACCAGACAAGCGGAAGCTGAAAACAAAGAGGCAGCCGCAGCAAAGGCAGAGGCTATCGGAGGACGGCTCGTCACCTTTGCTGAATTTGGACTTTTATGTGATGCAGGCATAGTAGAAGATTCTTATGCTGATTATTATTGTTCTGATGATGGACGATGCTACTATTTACATGGTAGCAAAGGCCATGACGGTTTAGTAGAATCTAATCTAGAATATTATGTAGCTTTTGATATAACAAAATAAATAATCATGCGGAGGGCGTGTCAAAACTCCCAATATAAATAACTAAAAACTCGTTGTAAGTTCTTATGTGGATGTACAACGAGTTTTTGTTTTTCTACAAAAAAATCAAAGATATTACCTTGATTTTGCATAATCAAGCTATTTTATTTGATTTTTCCCATTTTTTATGAA